>CANQQG010000008.1 GCA_947625875.1 uncultured Lachnospiraceae bacterium | reverse complement strand
TAACAGCGTAAAGGCGCATGGAACAGTAAATTGTAAACCATGCGCTTTTTTGCGTTCAAAGGAGGCGGAAGATGCTGGAAATCAATTCAGACGGTAACTATCGGACGATTTTCTAAAAACTTAACCCCTGATTTCTATTTTTTTGAGAGATTTTATGTCCAGTTGCGTCATAAAAATGTCCAGTTGCGCAATCCCTGTCAAAAATAAGCCAAATTTCCCCGATATATAAAGTAAACCAAACGGAAGATGATAGAATTATGGAAGATGGTGAATGTTATGCAGATAAACAGTGTGCTTTCAGGGAGCAGCGTTCCGAATGTGAAACGGAATACAACGAAAGACGGGACTTTCCGTTTTTCGGATGCGCTGTTATCCAAAATGGAGAACGCCAGAGACGCCTATATAAAATCAGAGGACAAAGAATCCTGCTGTTGGAACTGCCACAGCGAACTGTTCCGCAATCTTTCCGTTCAGAGGGGACAGGAATATTCCGGGACGATCAAACCTGTGGAAACAGACAGATATATCGTGAAAGAAACGGAATATGGGGATTTAGGCGTCTATGATAAGAACCGAAAAGAGGGCTTTATCTGGGAGTTGGGGAAAAATCAGGTGCAGGTGGATGACAAGACGGGCAGCAAGGTTTTGATTAACGATTGGGGAAACGGTTTCTTTAACATGGTAGCCGTTGATGAGGAACTGGAAAGCGCTTTGAAAGAAGCATTGGGCGTAGAGGAACTGAACGAAAAGAAACTGGAGGGCTTTACGGTTAATCAGGATAAAAAGACCGGCATCAAATATGTTACGGCGAATGGGTATGAGAGCCGTGGCGGGCTGATTATCATGGATAACGAAGCGGAAGAAAAACTGGATTCTATGGCACAGGAGTATTTGAAGCAGTATTCCGGTCTGATAAGGAACTATCGGCGGAAAGGATTATGTCCTGAAAGACGATAAGAGCATAGATATTGAGTACGGGGCAGAACTTTATTCGTCAGGAGCTTTGAAATAAAATCAGAACGGAGAACACTATGAATATCAATTATCCGGCGTCATTCCCCGCCATTTCTATCCATGTTTCAGTTGGAAAAAGTATTGAGGTGAAAATTTCACGAAAAATTCAGTTTTCAAAAGGAATTATCCGATGTATAATAAAAGCAGCGAAAGAAGGTGATATTGTTGAATACAACGGAGCAGATACATCAGGAGGATTTAGAGCGTTTGAAATCACTCCGGTATATGGACGATGATTTTATGACCATCTGCCTTGCGGATAATTTTGAGGGTGTGGAGCTGATATTGCAGATTATTTTAGGAAAAAGGAATATAAAAATCAAGTCAGTCCGGACACAGGAACCGCTAAAGAATCTACAGGGGCGTTCCGCGACCTTAGATGTCCATGCGGTTGACAGTGACAACAGGGAATTTGACGTGGAAATTCAGCGGAAAGACGCAGGAGCGGGCGCAAAAAGGGCAAGGCACAACAGCAGCCTGCTGGACGCGCATATACTAAAAGCGGGCGATAAAACGGAGGATATTCCAGACAGCTATGTTATTTTTATAACTGAAAATGATGTAATGAAAGGCAATCAGCCGATCTATCCAGTAGAGCGGTATGTTACGATCGGGGAAAATAAAGTATTGTTTGGCGACGGTTCACATATCCTGTATGTGAACGGCAAATACAGGGGCGATGATGAAGTCGGTAAGTTAATGCACGATTTTTCATGCGCCAATCCCGATGATATGAATTATGAAGCGCTTGCTAAGAAAGCAAGGTATTTCAAGCAGGACGAGAAAGGAGTGGCGGCTATGTGTAAAATTATGGAAGATATGAGGAATGAAAAAGAAAAAGAAGTTAGAATAGATAATGCGCTCCGCATGATTAAGGACGGAGAATTGCCATTAGAAAAAATAGCATTGTATTCTGGCTTATCAGTTGATGAAGTTCAGGGGTTAGCAACACCAGTTATGGCATAGCAGGAAATCTAATAGTCTTATAACAGCCGAAAGGCGCATGGAACAGTAAATTGTAAACCATGCGCTTTTTTTGCGTTCAAAGGAGCTTCCTGTATAATTCAAGCACAGGGAATTCCAGGAAAGAAGATTGAGAAAAAATACTTCATTTCTTTCTTTTTGCCTTATTTCATGTTATACTGTTAGCTGTTGTATACAAAAAACAGCCGGAATACGGCAGAATGGAGAGATTTTATGAATGCATCTATTGTAATTATGATAGCGATATTATGCTATCTCGGGCTGATGGTTCTGATCGGCGTGAAATTTTCCAGGACGAATAGTTCTACGGATGACTTTTATCTGGGCGGCAGGAAGCTGGGGCCGTTCGTGACGGCGATGAGCGCGGAGGCGAGCGATATGTCGAGCTGGCTTCTGATGGGGCTGCCGGGCGTGGCGTATCTTACCGGTATCTGCGACGCGACATGGACGGCGCTCGGGCTTGCGATTGGCACATGGCTGAACTGGTTTTTTGTTTCCAAAAGGATCCGCAGGTACAGTAACCAGATCAACGCGATCACGATACCGGATTTCTTTTCAAAACGATATCATGATAAGAAACTGCTGAACGGGATCGCTGCAGTCATTATTGTCATTTTCTTTATCCCGTATACGGCGAGCGGCTTTGCGGCGTGCGGAAAACTCTTTTCCACGTTATTTGGCGTAGATTATATGGCTGCGATGGTTGTCTGCGCGGTCATTATCGTGGTCTATACGGCATTGGGCGGTTTCTTGGCGGCCTCCACGACAGACCTGATCCAGAGTATCGTCATGACGGTTGCGCTTATTACGGTCGTATTTTACAGCGGACATCTGGCGGGCGGTTTCGGCGCGGTCATTGAAAACGCGAAAGCCCTTCCGGGGTATTTTTCACTGACCAATACATACGACGCCGCGACGGGGAGCGCGAAGCCGTATGGGTTTATCACGACATGCTCCATGCTTGCGTGGGGGCTTGGATATTTTGGGATGCCGCATGTCCTGCTCCGGTTTATGGCGATTGAAGATGAAAACAAGCTGACGGTATCCCGGCGGATCGCAACGGTGTGGGTATTTATTTCCATGGCGGTTGCCGTATTTATCGGTATCTGTGCGCTGGGCGTCAGCAAGGCGGGCGCGATGGAAACGCTTACGGGCAGCGACTCGGAAACTGTGATCGTAAGGATCGCGGATCTGCTGAGCCGCCATGGATTTTTCGCCGCTCTGGTCGCGGGCATTATTTTAGCGGGCATTTTGGCGGCTACGATGTCTACGGCGGACAGCCAGCTTCTGGCGGCTTCATCGAGCGTCTCGCAGAATATCCTGCGCGATACGTTTGGCATTCAAATGAGCGAAAAGGCTTCTTTGATCGCGGCGCGGGCAACGGTTATCCTCATCAGCGTGGTCGCGGTGTTCCTTGCAAGGGATCCGGACAGTAATGTCTTTAACATCGTAAGCTTCGCATGGGCGGGCTTTGGCGCGACATTTGGACCGGTCATGCTCTGTGCGCTGTTCTGGAAGCGGAGCAACCGCTTCGGCGCGTTTGCGGGTATGCTGACAGGCGGCGTTATGATCTTTGTATGGAAATACCTTGTGCGCCCGATGGGCGGCGGCTGGGATATTTATGAGCTGCTCCCGGCGTTTCTGGTCGCGCTGGCGGTCAATATCGTGGTTTCGCTGCTGACGGAAAAGCCGGACGCCGCGATGGAGGCGGAGTTTGAATGTGCGGTCGGGAGATAAATGCCGGGCGGCCTGCAGCCGGCGGTGAAATGCAAAGATACGGAATAATATTTTCATGCAGCGGTTCTAAATGAAGATTACGCACATATATTAAGTCATGGGACAACTTCAAAGAAGTGTCTCATGGCTGTTTTTTATATACAGGCCCGCGTAAGGGAAATGGCTGCGGGCGGCAGCGCGCAGGGGAAGGAGGGAGCGTTATCGAGGAACTGTTAAAGATCTTTCCGGTTCATTTAAGGGACGGGCTGCGGGCGGCGCTGCGGGAGCTGTGCGGCCTGGAAGAGATACGTATCCGCGTCTGCCAGCCGATCGTATTCTGGGCGGAAGGACGGGAATTTTTCCTGTCGGGACGGGACGGCGCGCTGACGCGGGATGGTTCCGGGGCGTACCGCGTGACGCAGCAGGATATCAGTGAGATGCTGGTCTTTATCAGCCGCTATTCCATGTTTGCATTTGAAGAGGAGGTGCGCAACGGGTTTATCACGTTAGAAGGCGGGCACCGGGTCGGGCTGAGCGGACAGGCTGTGTTCGGGCAGGGCAGGATACAGGCGCTGCGCAATATTTCTTATCTGAATATCCGGATCAGCCATGAGAAAAAAGGATGCGCAGAACCGTTTGTCTCCTATCTCTACAAAGAGGAGGACAACCGGCAGTCCGATATTTACAATACGCTGCTGGTCTCCGCGCCGGGCAGGGGAAAAACGACGCTGCTGCGCGACTTCGTCCGCCTGCTGTCCGATGGAAGCGCGGGACATATGGGGTTAAAGGTCAGCGTGGTAGATGAACGCTCTGAGATCGCGGGCTGCCATCATGGCGTGCCGCAGAATGATATCGGGCTGCGGACGGACGTGCTGGACGGTTGTCCGAAATCGCAGGGCATGATGCTTTTGATCCGCACAATGTCGCCGCAGGTTCTGGCGGTCGATGAGCTTGGCATGGAAGACGACGTTGCGGCGGTTATGTATGCGGTTCATTGCGGGTGCAGCATACTCGGCTCCGTCCATGCGGCGGATCTGGCGGAGCTATCGGAGAAAGCCGCGTTCCGTCCGATTTTGGAACAGGAATATTTCGGGCGGTATCTGGTCATCGGGCAGCAGGGGGACGGGACGCGCACATACCGGATTTATAATGAGAAGCGCGAACAGATATGTTAAAGCTTTTGGGGTGTGTCTGTATCCTCGCGGCGTCTTCGGGCATGGCATATTCGCTGATCGCGGGGCTCGGCTGTGAGCTGCGCCAGCTCGAGGAGCTGCTGGATCTGCTCCTGGCATTAGAGGGCGAGATCGCTTACTGCCGGAGCCCGCTGCCGGAGCTTCTGCGGCAGTTGTCGGAAACGGCGGGGGATGCGTACCGGGAGCTTCTGGCGGAGGCGGGCCGCCGCATGGAGGAGAGTGAGGAAGCGGATATGGCGGCGCTCTGGAGGGAAACCTGCGCCCGGCACAGAGCGGGGCTTCGCATTCGGGACGCCGGGTATCAGGCGTTAGCGCGGATCGGAGAAGTGTTTGTTTATACGTCTTTGGAATCGTCGTTACAGCTTTTGCGCCTGGACCAGGAAAAACTAAAGGGCGTCCTTGCCGGAAAACGGGGAGAGTTTGCGGACCGGAGAAAGCTTTATGGCTGTATCTGCTATATGGCGGGGCTTTTATCGATCATATTATTGCTGTGAGCGGAAAACGGATGGGAGAAACCATGAGCGTAAGTATCATTTTTAAAATAGCGGCAGTCGGGATCATCGTGACGATCCTGTGCCAGGTGTTAAAGCACAGCGGAAGGGAGGAGCATGCGTTTCTGGTAAGCCTTGCCGGGCTGATGATCGTATTGTTCTGGGTGGTGCCGTATATTTATGATCTGTTTGAAACGATGCAGTCGCTGTTTGCGTTATAGTTTTTCATGGAAACGGAAAATGGCGGAAGCGGGGTGGTGAAAAGTGGATATTTTAAAAATCGCGGTTTTATCGATCAGCGGTGTACTGCTGGCGCTGACTTTAAAACAGACGAAGCCGGAATACAGTTTTCTGATCAGCATGGCGGTCTGCAGCTGCATTTTTCTCTATATCCTGTCAAAACTGCGTACGGCGCTGGGGTATATCGGACAGCTTGAAACGCTGGTGAGTATGGACGGCGTATATCTGGATACGGTATTAAAAATGCTGGGCATTACCTATATCACGCAATTTGCGGCGGACGTATGCAGGGACGCGGGTTATCAGGCGGTTTCGGGGCAGATTGAGCTGTTTGCGAAAGTGGCGGTATTGTTTCTCAGTTTCCCTGTCCTGACCGCGCTTGTGCAGACGATCGGAGAGGTGTTGTGAGGCTGGAAAAATATAGTTTCTGCCTGGCGTTTTTGTCCTGTCTCTGTTTGTGGATAAGCTTTGCGCAGGCGGCGGAGCGGGAAACGCCGCCGGCGTGGGAGGAGACGGCGCAGGGAGAAACGGGGGAAGATCGCCCAACGGAGCGGGAGGAGACGGAAGAGAAGGTGCGGGAGGAAACCGGGGATCTGCTTGGAGAGCTGGGAATGTCGGATATCGACCGGTACCTGACGGAGGAAAATTTAAGCGATGTCTCTTTTTCGGAGCTGGTAAAGCAGCTTATGGCGGATGGCATGAAGCTGGATTTTAAGGCGGCCGGGGAGGCGCTTTTGCAGGCGCTTTTCGATGATTATGCGCAGAACCGGAAGACGCTGCTCCAGATCCTGACGCTTGCGGTCGCATTTTCGGTTTTATTGCAGATCACGTCTGCGATGGAGAGGGGGTATCTGGTTCAGTTAAGTTTTCTGAGCGTTTATCTGACCGTCATGCTCCTGCTCATGAAGCTGTTTTTGATCATGACAGATATCATGGAGGGATTTTTTGCAAAACTGGTTGATTTCATGCAGATGCTGCAGCCAGTGTTTTGCATATCCATGGTCTTTTCGACCGGGAGCGTCAGCGCGGGGGCGTATTATGAGCTGCTGCTGCTCCTGATTTATATCGTGGATGTGACGTTTACAAAGGCGCTGCTGCCCGCAGTCCGGATCTATATGGTCCTGCAGCTTGTCAACCATATGATGGAAGAACAGCTTTTCTCCCGGGCGGCGGAGCTGGTTTCGGACGGCGTAAAGGGCTGCGTCAAGCTGCTGGCGACGGCGGTCGTCGGGCTGAATATCGTACAGGGGCTGCTGGCGCCGGGAATCGACGGCGTAAGGCGCAGCACGCTTGCAGGCGCGGTGCGGGCTGTGCCGGGCATGGGGCAGGTCGTAAATTCCATGACGGAGATTCTGGCAGGATCCGCCATGCTCATAAAAAACAGCGTCGGCGCCGCCGCGCTGCTGCTCCTTGTGTCGGTCAGTTTCCTCCCGGCAATCAAGATCGCGGTGTTCATGGTTTCTTACCGTCTCTGCGCGGCGCTGATCGAGCCGGTGACGGATAAACGCATCAGCGGCGCGGTCGCCAGCCTGGGACATGCCGCGGGATTGTATTTGAAGCTTATGTTTTATGCGGTGTTATTGTTTTTTATAACGATTGCGGTCATCTGTGCGGCGACGACGATGCATTGATGGAAGAAGGTGGGAATATGGACGTCCTGCGCGGACGGGTGAGGGAATTTCTGATCGTATATCTGATCCTTACAATCCTGCAGCAGCTTTCCGCGGCGGATAAATACCGCAGATACCTGCGTTTTTTTTCGGGGCTGATCCTGTTATTGTTCCTTGTGTCGCCGCTGTTTTCCCTGTTTGGCGCGGACGGGCGGCTGGAGGCGCGCGTCGCGTATGAGGCGTTTTGGGAAGAGCTGGAAAGCGCGAAGCAGGATATGGGCAGTCTGGCATTTTTGCAGAATGACCATTATGTGCAAAAGTATGAGAAGGCGATTGCGCAGGATATCCTGCAGCAGGCGGAAACGGCCGGCATTTCGCTTGCGCGCGTGCGCGTTTCACTGTCAGAGGGATATGAGATTGAAAACGTGAATGTGTGGCTGGATGCTTCCGGCGGGGAATCGGCGGCTGTCATGGAGCGGAAGCTTCTGGAACTGCTGCAGGAGACATACCGTCTGAGAAGCGGGCAGATTATGATTCAATGAGAGGGCGTTTTTATGAAACGGCTGATGGAGCAACTGAAAAAAATGGACAGGACGGGCTGGCTTGCGCTGGGGCTTTGCGGCGCGCTCCTGCTTATCCTCGCGCTGCCTGCGGACAGGAAGCAGGAAGCCGCTGTTTCGGAACGGCTGGCGGAGCAGCCGGTTACGGAAGATGAGGCGGAAGCTTACAAAAAGAAGCTTGTAAAAGAACTGGAAGAGACGCTTGCCTGTATGGACGGCGCGGGAAAGGTGCGCGCGATGATCACGTTTACGGACTGCGGGGAGGATATTGTGGAAAAGGATGTGGCCCGTTCGGAGACGGCGTCGCAGGGCATGGCGGAAGGCGGGGCGGAAAAAAATATACAGTATGAGGAAACGGCAGTTTACCGCGAGGATGGGAGTAAGGAGCCGTATGTCAGCCGCAGGGAACTTCCTCAGGTGGAGGGCGTGCTTGTGATCGCGCAGGGCGGCGGCAATTCTAAGGTAAAGCAGAACATACAGGAAGCGGTCATGGCGCTTTTTTCCATAGAGGCGCACAAAATAAAGATCGTAAAAATGGAAAATGAGTCATAAAGCGCACAGGAAAAGAATAAAATAAAAACAGTTAAAGACCATGCAGGAGGAAATCCATGAAAAAATTATTCAAAAAAAACCAGGTCATTATTACTGCATTGGCTCTGATGATTGCTGCGGCAGGATATTTAAGCTATACAAACAGCAGTATCGGCGACGGGGAGATCACACAGACCAGTGCAGGGCTGACGGAAGAGGATTATGACATCGTATCCGAACAGACGCTGACGGAAGATGATATTTTTGCGGAAGTGCAGGATACGGCGGCGGACGATGCGGCGGTTTCCAGTGACGACGTGACGGCGGCGGACGACACAGCGGCTTCGGCAGACGATGTGACGGCGGCGGATGATGCGGAGATTGAAAATCCGGGCGAAACGGTGCTTACCAGCACGAATGTTTCCAATGTGGACTTTGCCGTAGAAGCAAAATTAAACCGGGAGCAGGTTCGCGCGCAGAACAAAGAAGATCTGATGGAGGTCATTAACAGTACGGCGCTGTCTGATACGGAAAAGCAGGCGGCGGTGGATAAGATGGTGGCGCTTACGGATATCGCGCAGCGCGAAACGGATGCGGAGATGCTGCTCGAAGCGAAAGGGTTTACGGACGTTGTGGTCAGCATTACGGAAGATTCCGCGGACGTCGTGCTGAACATGGGCGACGTTACGGACGCCAAGCGCGCGCAGATCGAGGATATTGTAAAGCGGAAAACAAAGGTGTCAGCTGAGAATATCGTGATCACGCCGATCACGACGAAGTAACCTGCGCGGGGAAACTACATAAAACAAAGCCGTAATTTGGGGCTGCCGCTTTCACAGACGGGCGCTGTGGGCGGCGGTTCTTTTTTGTTTGAAAAAATAAATACAAAAAAGTTTCAAAAACATATTGACATGACGACGGGCCGGCGCTACACTTTTATTGACATGATGTCAGAATAAAGGCGGAATCAACGCGAACAGCATCAGATCGCCGCAGAACAAAAATGAGGAGGAAACGAGATGCCAAAGGGATCGCCGGAGCTTACAAATGCCAGAAAGGAAGAGATCATCAACGCCTGTGAGGAGCTTTATAAGACAAAAAGTTTCAAAGAAATCACTTTAAAAGACATCGGGAACGCAACGAGCTTTACCAGAACGTCGATTTACAACTATTTTCAGACAAAGGAAGAAATATTCCTCGCCTTACTGCAGCGGGAAAATGAGCTTTGGATCGCCGACCTGAACAGGCTGATGGCGGAAAACGCCGCGCTTACCAAAAATGAATTTGCCGATAAGCTTGCGCGTTCTCTGGAAAAGAGGGAGCAGCTTTTAAAGATCATGTCGATGAACCATTATGATCTGGAGAGCAGCAGCCGGCTGGAACGGCTCACAGAGTTTAAGGCGGCCTACGGAGACTCCCTGCGCGCGGTCATGCGCTGTCTGGAACAGTATTTCCCGGAGATGCCGATCGCTGATAAACAGCATTTTCTGTACATCTTTTTCCCGTTCCTGTTCGGCGTCTACCCGTATACGGTGGTCAATGAAAAACAGCGGACAGCGATGGAACAGGCGGGCGTGAACTATGTGTTTATGACTATTTATGAGATCACATACAACTGTGTGAGAGGGCTGCTGAAAGATTAAAAAGAGGGGTTTTTATCGTATTATGATGGAAAAGGAAATTTGGAATGGAGGAAATAGAAATGAGCGTAGTTGTGAATATCTATTATACCGGTACAAATGGCAATGCAGGAAAATTTGCGGAAGAGATGGAAAACAGTGGAACCGCCGCGGCAATCCGCAAAGAAGCGGGCAACCTGCGGTATGATTACTTTTTCCCAATGACAGATCCGGAAACAGTACTGCTGATTGACTGCTGGAAAGACCAGCGGGCGCTTGACCGGCATCATGCGTCCCCGATGATGGAGAAGATTGCTGAACTCCGGATAAAGTATGACCTTCACATGAAAGTGGAGCGATATGTATCTGACGAGGGAGGGATACCGGAAACGGACAGCCGTTTTATAAAGGAATAACAACTTGTGTCAGGCAGAAATGAAAAATATATAAAATAGCAGGAGGAAAACAAAATGGAAAAAATCACACAGACCGCGGGCAGAGATCAGCTTGGCGCTTTTGCGCCGGATTTTGCCCATTTCAACGATGACATTCTCTTTGGGGAAAACTGGAACAATCCGGATATTGACTTAAAAACGCGGTGCATCCTTACCGTAACCGCGCTGATGTCTTCAGGCGTCACAGACTCTTCGCTGACCTATCATCTTGAAAACGCCAAGGCCCATGGCGTGACACGCGCGGAGATCGCCGCCATCGTAACCCATGTCGGATTTTACGTTGGCTGGCCAAAAGCATGGGCGGTGTTCCGTCTGGCAAAGGATGTGTGGCGCGAGGCGGAGCCGGAGCTGACAGAGAAGGACAGATATCAGAATACCATTCTGTTCCCCGTCGGCGCGCCAAATGACGGCTTTGCGCAGTATTTTACGGGACAGAGCTATCTCGCTCCGGTATCGGGAGAGCAGGTCGGCATTTTCAATGTGACGTTTGAGCCGGGCTGCCGGAATAACTGGCATGTCCACCATGCCGACCGGGGCGGCGGACAGATTTTGATCTGCGTGGGCGGACGCGGGTATTATCAGGAATGGGGGAAGGACGCTGTGGATATGAAGCCCGGCGACTGCATCAACATCCCCGCAGGCGTCAAGCACTGGCATGGAGCGGCGGCGGACAGCTGGTTCTCCCATCTTGCCATTGAAGCGCCGGGGGAAAACTGCTCGAATGAGTGGCTGGAAAAAGTTGCTGATGAGAGTTATTCCGCTCTGAAATAAACAAAAGTTGTATATTTTTCGGCGGCAGGGACGGCAAAAGCTGCCCAAAAAGTCAGGAAAGCGACAGGCTGATGAAGACGCGGGCCGGAAATAAAGGGTAAAGTTAATTATGGTTTGAGGGGGGATGCTCGTGGCTGTTTGATGGATGTCTGACAGCCACGGCTGTTTTTTGTTGACAGACTTGGCTGTTTGGAATATGATTACTCTTGTATAGTTCTATATGTTTTTAATCGTTATGTTCAGAGGGGAGAATACCGGGCACAACGAGGTTTTGACATGAGTGGGCAATTACGTCTGACGCAGAAAGGTCTGCGTTAATCCGAGGTGAGATAAAATAGCATATAAGAAAAATGATGAGAAACTCATTGGAAAAAATCTTAAAATACTGCGTAATGAGCGAAAAATGACACAGCAGCAGATAGCGAAACTTTTGAGTTGCGATCGTTCTTTATACAGTAAATGGGAGAATGGAAGCAAAATTCCTAACAAGGATCAGATTGAGGGTATAGCAAAATGCCTGACAATAAGCGCCGAGGAATTATATAAAAATATTTCGATTGCGATTGTGCACACTTCAGCATTGATGAAAAATGTACATATCTTAGAATTTCTTTTGGAGGATTATGCCAGAGTGATTATTCCGGGAGATGTCCTGAAAGAACTTGATGTCTATAAAAAAGGAGCGAGGGGCGCCTGGAACAAACGGACGGCATGGCAAGTGATGATGAAAATATCCCAGTGCCAGGTTGAGAAGGACAATAAAGTTTTTTCGATTGAAGATAGCGAAAAGTACGGCGGAAACACAAAAGAGAATATGATCCGACTCGCTGAGGAACTGCAGAATAAGCAAAATGGAGATGTTTATATCATACACGACGATGTGACATTTTCTGTTGCATATAAAGACAGTCTTCTGCTGAAAGACTATATGGCGCAACGGTCTGAAAACGTTGGGTATTATACTGTTTTGAAACTTAAGGACGAATGGGATGATTTTGAAGACATCGATGTGGAAGGAGTCAATTTGGATGCATATCTTCCTGATGGCATGACGCTTTTGATCGACTGTATAAGATGTAATACGAAAGAAAAGAAAGACGCCCGTGGCGGCGGGATGATTTCTATGACAAAGATTTTGCAGAAAATACAGTTTCTGCTGCATCACGGCGCAGACATAAATAAAACGGATAGATGGAAACATTATCTGACCCCATTGGCTCACTGTGTACAAATAGGGGAAATAGATTTATTTAATTACCTGATCGAAGCCGGCGCAGATTATAATATGGGATCAATCGATACGCGGAACACAAGTAATTTTCGGATGCAAAATGAAGGGAACACTCCTTTGATGATTGCTTGTTATGAAGGTAAGAAAAAATTTGTGGATCGATTATTAAGCCTTTCTGACGTTTCTTTTAATCAGCAGGATGCGAATGGCTATACTGCTTTGATAAAAACGGCGATCGGACGAAATAATAAGCGAAAGGACGGAGATGACAGATATACGCAGAACTATCAGTATATCTATAACAAACTCAGAGCTTTAACTGAGGTTGATAAAGTTATTAGAGATCGGAAAAACAAAACAGCCGGAGACTATTGGAATAATCAATGATACGCTTTAATGCCCGACTTTAGTGTCGGGCATTATTTAAATGTGCCGGTTTCCGGAAAAATGTGCCGACAATGTGAGAATAATATGAGAGGGATGTGACAGATCACCCAAAGCCCTTGCGATTGCAGTAAAGAATGATAGAATATGGATTACAGACAAACCATTACAGGAGGTAACAAACATGGCAGGCGAATTGTTGTAGATACGAATGTCATTCTTAAGTTTCTGTTGGAATGTAATGCGGATAAGACAATCTGCTCTTTTGAAAAGATGAGGGCATTAGATTATGCATATTCCAGAAATGAGAATGGCGGCTATGAGGAGATTATTTCACTGCTTAATGTTTGAATGAGGAGAAGCTGCATATGATCGATAGAATATGTATTTCCATAAATAACAGATGTAATTTAGCCTGCAGATATTGCCATTTCCACGAAAAAGGAAATGTAGATGCGGCCGAGATGGATGTGTTTGAAATACTTGATCATGTAAAACGATATGCAGGAGAAAAGTTTAAGATTGGATTTGTGGGAAATGGTGAGTGTTTTTTGGATTGGCCATTGCTTAAATCCTATATTACCTGTATTGAGGATTATCCAAACATCAGCGCATACACTATTACAAACGGAACAATACGGCTTGCAGATGAAGATTGGATTTTTCTGGAAGAGCATAAAATCAATGTTGGATTTTCGGTAGACGGATACAAAGAACTGCATGATTTGAATCGTTGTGGATCTTTTGAGGAAGCTATTGGGAATGCCCGGCGCTACAAACATATAGTGGGCCACTATCCAACGTTTAATGCCACCGTTGGTAAGGAGAGCCTGAAAAATTCACAGAAAGTAATAGACTTTTTTAAGCCTTTTGAAACGCGTGTGACATTTTCTCGTATGATAGGTAAATATGGTATAACAATAGATGAATATCGCAGCTTTCTCAATGAAGCGGAAAAGCAGATTCCGGTCAGACGGGGTGGTGATGATTGTACCATGTATGGCGGCAGATGCGGAGCGGGAATAAACAATTATTTCTTTGCTAATGGCAGAGTTTATTATTGCGGCAACTGCATTGACCTTCCGCCAATTGGACCAAGCGGCGCGCTTTTCGAAGAACTGGAAAAAAAGAACCTGGCGTTTGATCGAAATTATTGTTATAAGGAGAGCTTATGCGAATAGGGTTATATGGAATGCCGACGGCCGGTAAAAGCTATATACTGGACAGGATAGATTTTATAGAGGTTGTAATGGGAAGTAAGATGCTTCGCGCGTTAGATCCGGATTTTAATTTCCGTGATGAATCAGGACGGGAGAATGTAAGAAAACAGCTCGTTCAGGCATTGGCGCAAAAACAAACCTTTATTATGGATGGCCATTATGCTTTTGGGAATGAGATCGCCTTTACTGAGGATGATGGAAAGATGTATGACGCCATTCTTTACCTGTATATAGATCCAAATATATTAAGCGAGAGAATGACTGAATCTGAGAAAAATAGACAATATTTGAAATACGATATTGCAGAATGGCAACTGCGTGAGATAGAAGCGCTTAGAACGTATTGCCATAGAAATGATAAGGATTTTTATGTGGCCGATAACCCGCCTGAGAATTACTTTGAAGACACTGTGGCTGTAATTGATTTTATTCGCGCTGTTGTGGGTGGATACAGTTGCATATCTTATGCCAGAAAATGTGTGAAGGATATTCTTGAAAAAAGCCAGTCGGAGACGGTTTTACTCTTGGATGGAGATAATACTCTGACTATAGGAGATACCAGTAATAAGGTTTTTGGTTATAAAACGCATCTTTATGACGGAAATTTTTATACCGGATATCAGGCATGGAGACAAAATGATGAATTTCGTCAATATGAGTTTGGGGATCTCACTGAGATGCCGGTTCAATTGAACGAAAAGGTTAAAATGGCGCTGACAAGAGATTCTTATATTCTTACATCCGGACATATGCGGGTGTGGGGATTTATTTCTAAAGCATTAGGACTCGATTATTATTATGGAACAGAGATGTCCGCCGAGACAAAGTATTTTATTACAAAAGGCCTTCAGGCTGCGGGCAAGCGGGTTGTAGCGTACGGAGATGGGATGAATGACTATTATATGATGAAGCAGGCTGACATGGGATTTCTTGTGACAAGGCAGGATGGCTCCGTCAGCAGATCGCTGAAGGGAAGAGATGTGGAGGGATTAAACCTTGTTTGAGATAAGTAAAACAGAAGAGATTCAGCGTTTTATTGCTGTAACGAAGTCTGATTCCGGCGTTTCGGGACCGGAACTGGTAAAGGCGCATATAGCGCTTGGAGAAGCGCTTGGAGAGCAGATGTCTGATTTTAAGCCGGAGGAAACGACTATAGTAGCAATGCTCCGTGGAGGCATTTTTTTCGCCGAGGGAATGTACTTTGCAATGAAATGTCGTTTGCAGACTTTTGATCCAAAGCATGAAACATTTGTCAGGCCGGATACGAAAAATGTGATTCTGGTTGATTCTGTTATTAATACGGGTAAGACGATAATTGACATTCTTGACGAGGACATGGCTGTTGCGTGTTGCGTAATAAATGAGCAGGCAGTTCCTGAGTTTGTAAATCAGCTTTATACCATAAGGGTATCAAAAAACTCATTTGTGGGCGGCAATGTCAGAAAACAGGAGGGAAAAGTCGGCCCGGACACTACGATGCGATTGTTTAATCAACTATAACATCATAAATTATAACGCCTTCAGGAGACGGCTTATGGGTGGTTTATGATTTTTTTAACGCTTTTAAAATACGGCAGATTGCATCTACATCTTCGCAGCTTAATTCATCAAAATGGTCTAACTGTGTTTTGATGTTTTCGATGGTCTCATTTTTTACTCCTCTGGCTTCCGTCTTTAAAAAGTAAGAAGTCAGCGTGCTGGTAATGCTTCCGATCATGCCGATGCCGATCAGCATCAGGAACATGGCGATAAGGCGGCCGTAAAAGGTAGTCGGCGATATGTCGCCGTACCCAACCGTAGTTGTCGTTACAAATGCCCACCAAATGCCGTCCGCGTAACTCATGCCCTCTGCAAAATGGATCAGTATGCCGCCAAACAGGATCATGACCGTTGCGGCAAATACGATGTATTTAAAACTGTTTGTGTTAAAAAACGTATGCGCTTTTTTCAGCGGACGGTAAGTGAACGCAAATACCCGCGGCAATCCTGCAAAAGCTGAAAAACCGGCAGGCACAAGCAGCGGAAAGGCTTTCAGTAAGCGGAAAGCCCGGAAGATCGTATGGAACGGAAAAATAGCGATCAGGTCGCATATGTTGGAAGTAAAAAAATGCCATTTATCCGGGGCGATATAGAGCCGCACAAAATAGTCAATGGTGAAGACGCCTAATATCGCGCGTTCGGCCCAGACCTGCCAGCCGCAAAGCCCCTGCGAAAGCTCGATTAAAACAAGTATGGCGGCAAGTATGGCAAGTGCGCTCATTACGATGTTATAGACGCGATGCTGTGATCGGTTTAGTTTCATGGCTGTTTCCTCCCTGCGGGCGATAAATATCCGCCTGCTATAGTTTATCAGTGTTTGTGCGATTTTGCAATGCGGTGTTTTGGAGGTTTTCGTAGTTTTATTTATCACACTTCCTGTAATAACCGGCAGTTTTAGAAATGCACTGGACATATTAGATGTTTGGTGCATTTTTGTGTGGAAAGGAGTTTTTATGAAATTATCAAATGGGACAGAGGTTATTGTTAGGCCTTATCGTGAAACGGACGCGGAAGAAATTGTCAGGCTGATCCGCAGAAATTTCAGAGAAGTCAATGTAAAAGATTACGGAGAAAAGGCTATGGCGGCGCTGTCCGCCACGCATGATGTGAATTGGTTGAAAGGTGTGGCAGAATACGCGCATATGTACGTATTCTGGAATGAAAATAAAATCGTGGGCGTTGGTTCTATATCAAGTTTTTGGGGAAGCCTTACGGAGAGCATATTGCTTACTGTTTTTGTGCTGCCGGAATTTCATGGGCAGGGGATCGGCAGCTATATAATTGACACGCTTGAATCGGATGAACTGTTTTTAAGGGCGGAAAGAATAGAAATTCCCGCATCTATTACTGCGGTAGAATTTTATCGGAAAAAGGGATACGAATATAAAAACGGAATAAAGGAACTGGATGATGAACAGCATTATCGGTTGGAGAAATTTAGAATGATTCAAACGAGGGCGTAGAAAACGTAGAAGCGCGCCTGAAGCAGGACGTTACATTTTGCTATTTTATCTGTGCCGGGCAGCATAAAGCGGGAGCGATCCGTATTGTTGATAAGAAGAAAAATGGAGAAATCTTGACAGCGGCGCACTTGTATTATAGAATTACCTGTGCCGGAAAAGCGGTTTGATAACAGATATTTGGAGGAACAAAAAGTGGATCATTTACATGAGGAAATAGAAAAAAGAAGGACTTTTGCGATCATATCCCACCCGGATGCAGGGAAAACGACGCTGACGGAAAAGTTCCTGCTTTACGGCGGGGCGATCAACCTTGCCGGTTCGGTAAAAGGAAAGGCGACGGCCAGACACGCCGTATCGGACTGGATGGAGATAGAAAAGCAGAGAGGTATTTCCGTTACGTCCTCGGTGCTGCAGTTTCATTATGACGGGTACTGCATCAATATTCTTGATACGCCGGGGCATCAGGATTTCTCAGAGGATACGTACCGCACCCTGATGGCGGCGGATTCCGCGGTCATGGTCATCGACGGCTCAAAGGGCGTGGAGGCGCAGACAAGGAAGCTTTTTAAGGTCTGTGTCATGCGGCATATCCCGATTTTTACATTCATCAACAAAATGGACAGGGATGCGAACGATACGTTTGAGCTTCTGGACGATATTGAAAAAGAGCTTGGGATCGCGACGTGCCCGATCAACTGGCCGATTGGATCCGGAAAAAATTTTAAGGGCGTCTATGACAGAAATACTAAAAAGGTCATGACTTTTTCGGATACGTTTAAGGGGACGAAGGAAGGCGAGGAGCATGAGCTGGACATTGACGATCCGGCTCTGGAGGCGGAGATCGGCGCAGAGTTCCGAAGCCGGTTATCAGAAGAGATAGAACTGTTAGACGGCGCAAGCGCGGAATTTGATCAGGATCAGGTGATGAAGGGCAAGCTCTCGCCGGTATTTTTTGGTTCCGCGCTGACCAATTTTGGCGTGGAGACGTTTTTGCGCCATTTTTTAAAAATGACATATTCGCCGCTGCCGCGTATGTCGGATATCGGGGAAATCAGCCCGTTTTCTGAAGATTTCTCCGCGTTTGTGTTTAAGATACAGGCGAATATGAACAAGAACCACCGCGACAGGGTGGCGTTTATGCGCATTTGTTCGGGTAAGTTTGAAGCGGGAATGGAAGTGCGCCATATGCAGCAGGGCGGAAAGACGATCAAGCTGTCGCAGCCGCAGCAGCTGATGGCGCAGGAGCGTAAGATCATTGATGAGGCGTATGCCGGAGACATTATCGGCGTATTTGATCCGGGGATTTTTTCGATTGGCGACACGCTCACAACGGCAAAGGCGGGCTTTGCATTTGAAGGAATCCCGACATTTGCCCCGGAGCATTTTGCAAGGGTGCGGCAGGTGGATACGATGAAGCGGAAACAGTTCGTCAAAGGCGTGACACAGATCGCACAGGAGGGCGCGATCCAGATCTTTCAGGAATATAAGGGCGGCATGGAGGAGATTATCGTCGGCGTGGTCGGCGTCCTGCAGTTTGACGTGTTGAAATTCCGCCTGGAAAATGAATATAATGTGGAGATCCGCCTGGAAAACCTGCCGTACGGGCATATCCGCTGGATTGAAAATAAAGACATTGATATAGAAAATCTGACAGGCACGTCGGATATGAAAAAGGTTATGGATATGAAAGGCCGGCCGCTGCTTTTGTTTGTGAATGAATGGAGCATTGGCATGACATTGGATCGAAATGAGGGGCTGGAGCTTTCTGAATTTGGCAGGGAATAAAACCATGAAAACGAGAACGGAGGCTCAGCCGGGCCTCTGTTTTTTTTCTTCCGCTTCCGATGGCAGCGCTTTATACGCATCGGATTCTTTAAACTCATCCATGACGTCATTATACGCGGCGATAATATACTCCCGCATCGGATCGTCCTTGCTGACAAGCGAGACAGAGCGGCTGAACATGGTCTGCGCCTCTTCTTTTGTGGAGCTGCTGTTTAGCCGTTCTTCAAAAGAGGCGCGCAGAGCCTGTACCCGCGCGACCTGCTGGTAGAGGGCGGGATTTTCCGCCTGTAAAAAACGCATTTCTTCACCGGAGAGTTTCTTTCCGCTCTTTAATTTTGCCATGATTTCATCTAACCAGGCTTTCTTTTCCTCCTCCGTCATGCCGTAGGCAGGGCTTAACAGTTCGGAGAGCTTCTGCGTGATGGTGAACGTGTCATTGCCCTTTGAAACCGGTTCTTCCGGCTGGGGGACGCCATAGTTGGAATGGCTGAGTTTTTTTGGTATTTCCGCCGCATTTGGATGCAGCAGTTTTGCCAGGCCTTTTAAATTGATCGTCTGCATAAAAATTCTCCCTGTCTGATATGTAAGATTCATCTGCCTGTATGATATATCGTCAATTATTTGCGGTAAATTAATAAAGGATTTTTGTTATTTTTGCTTGACTTTTCTGTGCATAAGATTTAGTATTTGGATACAACGGTTGTGTACTCGTGTACAAACAAAATAACAATGAGGTAAAAGATATTTTTGGCATAAAAATTATGCTATATTTTTTATTTTGGTACGTACATGAGTACACAATCGAACAGGAAGAAAAAGGGAGGAGTAAAGAAATGGAATTTCAAATCATCTGTGACAGGCATTTTGTCGTCGGCGAAATCGATCCGCGTCTGTACGGTTCGTTTTTAGAGCATATGGGGCGCGTGATCTACCATGGGATTTACGAACCGGGCCACCCGGATGCGGATGACGAGGGCGTCCGGCGCGATGTATTGGAAGCGGTAAAGCGGATGGGCGTTTCCTGTGTGCGCTATCCCGGCGGGAATTTTGTGTCGGTTTATCACTGGGAGGATGGCGTCGGGCCGAGGGAACAGCGCCCGAGGCGGGCGGAACTGGCATGGAGATCCATTGAAACAAATGCGTTTGGGACGGACGAATTTATCCGGTGGGCAAAGAAAGCGGATATAGAGCCGATATTTTCGGTAAATCTTGGCACGCGCGGGATTGATGAGGCTGTGCAGTATCTGGAATACTGTAATTTTCCGGAAGGGACTTATTACAGCGACCTGCGCAGGAGCCATGGCGTGAAGGAGCCGTATGGCGTGAAGCTCTGGTGTCTTGGAAATGAGATGGACGGGCTCTGGCAGATCGGGCATAAAACGGCGGCGGAATACGGTCGGCTTGCGGCGGAGGCCGGACGCGCGATGAAACGTCTGGACGATACGGTGGAGCTGATCGTGTGCGGGAGTTCTCTGTCGACGATGCCGACCTGCCCGCAGTGGGATCTGGAGACGCTTGACCTGACGTATGATATCGCGGATTATATCGCCCTGCACCAATATTATGGCGGGCAGGAGATGGGGACGGCGGAATTTTTGGCGCAGGCGGTTGATTTTGAAGCGCATATCAATACGATCCGCGCGGCCATACAGGTGACAAAGCGGAAAAAGCGTTCAAAAAAGGACATAAAGATCAGTATTGATGAATGGGGCGTATGGGAAACGCCGGGTGAGGCTGTGGACAATGCCGTACGGCGGGAGCCCTGGAAGATCGCGCCGGCGATCAGCGAACAGATCTATACGTTAGAGGACGCGCTTTTATTTGCGCAAATGCAGATGGCGATGCTGCGCAATGCGGATCTGGTAAAGATCGCCTGCCAGTCGCTGCTTACGAATATCAGCTCCTGCATTATGACGGAAAACGGCGGAGCGTGTTGGCTGCAGACGATTTATTATCCGTTTGCCTGTTTCGCCAATTATGCGAAGGGCGTGGCGCTGCAGAGCGTTGTGGCGGGCGATGTCTATGAGAGCAGGCAGTTTGGCAGCGTGTCTTATCTGGATGCGCTCGTTGTGTGGAACGAAGCGGAGCGGGAGCTGGCGGCATTTTATGTAAACCGCAGCGAGACGGAAGAAATAAAGGCGTCGCTGCAGGCGCAGGGCTTTGAGGTGAAAGAGCTGATTTCGCATATGGTTTTGGCGGCTGCGGATAAAAAAATGACGAATGAAAAAGACCATCAGGCGATCGTGCTGAAAAACTGTGAGGACGGCGTTTTGGAGCGGGATGGCTGTACGGTTACGCTTGCGCCGCTGTCTTTCCATATGGTAAGGATGAGGGCTAAGAAGCGTTGATGGAATGCCCATCTGGTTTGTGGGCAGAAAATCATGCCGAACCGTATTGGCAGGGAGCAGGCGGCAAAATAACGTGAAGGACAACGGAGAGGAAGATATTGTAGAAAACGGTTGAAATGTGAGGTTGGAAATGGTATATTGATAACGTGGCGAAAGCCATAGGAAAGTACCCACGACAGGGCGCTAAGCTTCCAGAGTCGTTTTTTAGCGCGACCGGAGTAAAGCGTAGTGGCAGCCTCCCGACACTTAATGACCGGCTTGCCGGAGTACATAGGAAGGGAGGTGGCGTTATATGACAGCTTTTGAAATTATTTCGATTATTATCGGCATATTAACTTTGTTATGTGCCTTTGGCAGCTTAATTATAGCGTTGCTTGTCTTTCTCCAAAAGAAAAAGAAAAAGCGAAAATAAAAATGCCTATCCTGTCTGATCCACAGGATAGGCAGTGTCCGTAAGGACATTTACCTGCTTGGGAGCATCCACTTTGGAGTGGGTGCTTTTCTTTTCTGATATTGTTATACCACACTTTCTACATAATTTCAACAATAATTTTTATATCAGGACAAAAGGCAGGGAAAAGTACAGGATTCGCCTTTGTTGCTTAATTAATGAAAGATTTCAGCCTTGACTTACATTGCCGCATACTATAAACTAATGCAGTAGCATTAAAAAATCATAAGATTAGGACATTTATCAAGATGCTTTCAGCCAAAATGTCGTTAAAAAGGAGTACAATGGATAAATACGAAGCTCTCAGGAAATATTTCGGTTACGACACATACCGAAACGGACAGGAAACATTGATCGACGCGATTTTAAATGGCAGGGATGCGCTTGGGATCATGCCGACGGGCGCGGGCAAGTCCATATGCTATCAGATCCCCGCCCTGCTGCTCCCGGGCGTCACCTTAGTTGTTTCTCCGCTCATTTCACTTATGAAAGATCAGGTCCAGGCTTTAAATCAGGCAGGAATCCACGCGGCATACATAAACAGTTCCCTTACGGAAAACCAGATATCAAAGGCGCTTGCGCTGGCGTCAAAAGGGCAGTATAAAATCATATACGTCGCGCCCGAGCGATTGGAAACCTTTGGCTTTCTGGAATTTGCGCGCTGCGCGGACATCTCGATGCTGACGGTCGACGAGGCGCACTGCATTTCCCAGTGGGGGCAGGATTTCCGTCCCAGCTATCTGAAAATCGTGCAGTTTGTCAACGGGCTGGAAAAACGTCCCATCATAAGCGCATTTACGGCGACGGCTACGGAACATGTAAAAGAGGATATCGTCTGCGTTTTGGGTCTGCTAAATCCCAGGATTCTCGTGACAGGCTTTGACCGGAAAAATCTGTATTTCGCTGTGGAAACGCCGCGGAAAAAAGACGCGTATGTGATGGAATATATCAGCGCGCATCCGGAGGACAGCGGCATTATCTACTGCGCCACGCGCAAAAATGTCGACGCGTTATATGATAAACTAAGGCTTTCCCGGGTATCTGTGACCAGATACCACGCGGGGCTTGCCAATGAGGAGCGCAGGCTTAACCAGGAAGATTTTATTTATGACAGACGCCCGGTAATGATCGCCACAAATGCCTTTGGCATGGGGATCGACAAATCAAACGTCCGATATGTGATTCATTATAATATGCCCCAGAGCATAGAAAACTACTATCAGGAGGCGGGGCGCGCGGGACGGGACGGTGAGCCGTCGGAATGCATTCTGCTTTATTCCGCGCAGGATATGATGATAAACCGCTTTCTGCTGGATAATAAAGAGCAGAATCCGGAAATGACAGATGAGCAGAACGAGGCGGTCCGCGAACGGGACGAACGGCGTCTGCAGGCAATGAATTATTATTGCCTGACGACGAATTGCCTGCGCGAATACATCTTAAATTATTTTGGCGAATACGGCAGCGGCCCATGCGGCAACTGCTCGGTATGCGGCCAGGACTATGACACTGCCGACATGACGGAACAGGCAAAAAAGGTGATCGCCTGCATATCGGAGACACGCGGGCGGTATGGGATCAATGTGATCGCGGGCACGCTTTCGGGGAACGACCGCGCAAAGCTGCGTGAGTACAGGGTTTCCTCCTGCCAGTCCTTTGCAAGTCTCAGTGATATGAATGAGATTGCGATTAAACAGCTGATCAACCATATGCTCGTGGAAGGGATACTTGACGTCACAAAAGACAAGTACGCGTTGCTGCGTCTGACAGGCAGGGCGCGCGAGGTGGCGGGCGGACAGCGGGCGGTTATTGTGAAAAAACCAAAAAATGCCGCCGCAGCGGGCAGCCAGCCAAAAGCATCGGCGCGCAGGTCGGACATATTAAATTCAAGGGGGCTGGAGCTTTTCGACCGCCTGCGTAAGCTGCGCGCGCAGCTGGCAAAAAAAGAAGCTCTGCCGCCATACCTGATTTTTTCAGACAAAACGCTTGTGGATATGTGCGTCAGGCTGCCGCTCGATATGCCGCAGATGCTCGGCGTCAGCGGCGTCGGGCAGAATAAATATGAGCGCTACGGCAGGGAATTTCTTGATGAGATAAAAAACTTTACCAACGGAAAACAGGAGAAGCTGTACTTTGGTGACGCGGGCGAGGCGGATCTGTTCCTGGCCGCCCAGTCAAAGACGCGCGCGAAAAAAGAAGATTTTTACATCACCAAAGAGCGGGCGCAGGATTTCCCGTATGCGGAAAAATATTATGTTACGGAAATCGCGGAGAAACTAAACGGCCTGCGCGATGCGGAGACGGTCAAAAAGCTCTCGGGCGCGGAAATTTTCCGGAATATGCAGTCCAAAGGGTATGCGGATGAGAAGTATATGGACGGCCTGCGCCGGAAGGTCGTCTTTGAGGCGGGCAAAGAAGCGGGGCTTTTTATCGATATGCGCACGAGCCAAAAGGGAACGGAGTACGAAGATATTTTTTACAATGAAAAGGCGCAGCGGATGATCGTGATGGAATATGTCCGGGCGTGAGTCCGCCGGGCGGTTTGGGAGGGTGAAATGTCGATCACAGTAAACCAGATAGCGGAAAAATGTAATGTTTCAAGGACGACCGTACTGCGCGCGTTAAACAATACCGGAAGCGTCGGAAAAGAGACGCGGGAAAAGATACTGGCCGTTGCGGAAGAATACCACTACCGTCCGAACCTGCTCGCGCGGAGCCTGCATCATGGGCGGACAATGTCGATCGGCGTGGTGACGATCAGTGTGGAAAGCCTGTATTTCGTGCAGTCGCTGCAGGTGATCAACAAGGAGGCGGAAAGGCGCGGTTATTTTACGAATATCGTTGTATGCGACGACAGCCCGGAGGGGGAGCGGAAGCTGATCCAGGGGCTTGCGGACCGCCAGATGGAAGGGATTTTGTTAAGCCCGTTAAATAAAGGGAAGGATTTTGAAGCGTTTTTGCAGTCTTTAAATATTCCGGTCGTCTGCATGGGCAATCAGGTCTCCGATGCATTTACGACTGTGCAGGTGGATGAGCGGGCGGCGGCGCAGGAGGCGGCGAGCCGGATCGCGGCGAAGGGCTATCAGCGGCTGGCGTTTATCTGCCCGCCGCTGTCTATGGGGACGGAGCGGAATATTTATGTCCACGAGCAGCGGCTCTTCGGCGTGGAGGAGGCTGCAAAACAGTATAAAGACGTCGAATTTGCGGTCATAAAAAATATGGATTATCTGTCAGCTCTGCCGCAGCAGCTGCAGCGGGGGCGGACGGCCTTTTTGTGTTCCGGCGACAGCTATGCGTTAAACGTCATGCAGTGGGCAAACCTGCATGGCCTGCGGATACCGGATGATTTTGGGCTGATGGGATTTGATGATATCAATGTGCTGGATTATATCTCGCCGAAGCTGACGACCGTTTCCACAAATGTAGAGGGCGTGGCGACGACGGCGGTGACAGAGCTGCTGCAGCAGATCGAGGCGGAAACTTATGCGCCGAAATCCATTTATTTAAAATATCAGATTTTAGAGCGGGAAACGCTTTAGGATGTTATGTTCCGGACGGCGGCTGTATGTCCGGGGACGCGGGATTATGCCTCTGGCGTCCGGCGGAAAGAGGGCGTAAGGCCGATTTCTGATTGACAAAACGCAAGGGTTGGATAAAATAGATATAGAAAGATCATTTCAGGCGGATCATTCTATGGTGATCAGGAAAGGGGAAAATAAATGGAAGAAAATAATCAGCAGGAAAACCCGCGTCCGCAGGAAGAGGAGCAGCAGGACGGGCATATGGCTTATACCTATGGCGGAGCGGAGAATACTTATCAGCAGGATCCGGATCCCGCGCAGGAGCAGCAGGGCGCAGCGTATACATACGGGCAGCCAAATCCGGAAAACAGATACGGACAGCAGGGCGATCCGTATGGGGCAGGCAATCCTTACGGATATGGCAATGGCAATGGAAGCGATTCGGGTTATCAGAATATTTATCAGAATGCAAATAACGGATACGGGCAGTATGCAAAAATGGAACCGCAGCCGGGCATTGGTTTTGGCATAGCCTCCATTATTCTTGGGATACTTTCCCTGGTCATGTTCTGCACCTGCATTAACATCCCGATCGGCATAGCCGCGATCGTAGTCGGGATTATTCATCTGTGCAGAAAAGCCGGTTCAAACTGGCTTGCGGTTACGGGGATCGTGACAGGCGCGCTGTCGATCGTCGCGTTTATACTGCTGGTTCTTTTGATGTGGCGGCCGGCGTTGTCTTTTTATAAGAACTCTTATATCCGGGGATATGATTATGACGACGATTATGATTATGACGATGACGATGATCATGACCATGGCTTTACGTATGATTTTGACATACCGTTTCCGGATGGCTCGCAGTATGAGTATGACGGACATCTGTAAAAAATCTCCTGCCAGCCTTGACAAATCAGGTTTTAAAGACTATACTATTTTTCATATTGTGAAAAGCGAAAAACGATGACGGAGACAGTAGGAGATCCGCAAAAATGACAGAGAGCCGGGGCGGGTGGAAGCCGGTATGAGTAGCGGGTATTCTGAAGATCACTCCTGAGTTTCAGGCTGAACGGATCCTGTGGCGGGTATATATGTATATGAGAGAAAACAGGATTTTATTAGGAGCTGACGCATTTCCTGCGTTACAGGGAACGGATATGCATGGCGGTCATGCCATAAGTATGATGTTACAGGTGGTATAGCGAGCGATACGCCCGTCCTTAACATAAGGACGGGCTTTTTCTTTTATGCACAGTCCCGCGCAGGGAAAATCACTGCGGACACAGCAGGCAGGGAGTCGGGAAGATCCCGCATTATGAAAATAAAGGAGATAAGCGCCATGTACAGCAAAGTAGATACAAATATGAATTTTGTTGAAAGGGAAAAAAAGGTTGCGGACTTCTGGAAGGAGCATGATATCTTCCGGAAATCCATGGATTCCAGAAAGGAAGGCGAGACGTACACGTTTTACGACGGGCCGCCTACGGCAAATGGCAAGCCGCATATCGGCCATGTCCTGACGCGCGTGATCAAGGATATGATCCCGCGCTATCAGACGATGAAGGGAAAATATGTGCCGCGGAAAGCCGGCTGGGACACGCATGGGCTTCCGGTCGAGCTGGAAGTGGAAAAGCTTTTGGGGTTAAACGGGAAAGACCAGATTGAAGAATACGGCATGGAGCCGTTCATCAGAAAATGTAAAGAGTCGGTGTGGAAATATAAGGGCATGTGGGAAGATTTTTCCCAGACGGTCGGCTTCTGGGCGGATATGGACGACCCGTATGTTACGTACGAAGATGATTTTATAGAATCCGAGTGGTGGGCGTTAAAGCAGATCTGGGATAAAAAGCTGCTGTATAAAGGCTTTAAAATCGTGCCGTACTGCCCGCGCTGCGGGACGCCGCTGTCCGCGCAGGAGGTTGCGCAGGGCTATAAAACAGTGAAAGAGCGGTCCGCCATCGCGCGTTTCCGGGTAGTCGGCGAGGACGCTTATTTCCTCGCATGGACGACGACGCCATGGACGCTTCCTTCCAACGTGGCGCTCTGCGTCAATCCGGATGAGATCTACTGTAAAGTAAAAGCGGCGGACGGCTATACGTATTATATGGCGCAGGCGCTGCTGGATACGGTGCTCGGCCCGCTGGCAAAAGAAGAGGGGCAGAGCGCGTATGAAGTCCTGGAGACAATGAAGGGCACAGACCTTGAGTATCGGGAATATGAGCCGTTGTTTGACTTTGCAAAAGAGATCATCGAAAAACAGCATAAAAAAGCGCATTTCATTACCTGCGATACGTATGTAACGATGACGGACGGAACGGGCATCGTACACATCGCGCCCGCGTTCGGCGAGGACGACGCCAATGTCGGGCGGAATTATGACCTGCCGTTTGTGCAGCTGGTAAACGGAAAAGGCGAGATGACGGAGGAGACGGCGTATGCGGGCGTATTTGTAAAGAAGGCGGATCCGCTCGTGCTGGCCGATCTGGAGAAAAAGGGCCTGCTGTTCGACGCGCCGAAATTCGAGCATGAATATCCGCACTGCTGGCGCTGCGACACGCCGTTGATCTATTATGCGCGGGAGTCCTGGTTTATCAGGATGACGGAGGTAAAGGACGACCTGATCCGCAATAACAATACGGTCAACTGGATACCGGAGTCGATCGGGAAGGGCCGTTTCGGCGACTGGCTGGAAAATATCCAGGACTGGGGCATTTCCCGCAACCGCTACTGGGGCACGCCGCTTCCGGTATGGGAATGCGCGTGCGGCCACCAGGAATGTATCGGGAGCCGCGCGGAGCTGGCGGAAAAGACCGGCGATCCGCATACGGCCAAGATAGAGCTGCACCGCCCGTATATTGATGAAGTCGTTTATCAATGTCCGGAATGCGGCGGGCAGATGCGCCGGATACCGGAGGTCGTGGACTGCTGGTTCGATTCCGGCGCGATGCCGTTTGCGCAGCATCATTATCCGTTTGAAAATGAGGAACTGTTCAGACAGCAGTTCCCGGCAAAATTCATTTCCGAGGCGGTCGACCAGACGAGAGGGTGGTTTTATTCCCTGATGGCGGAGTCCACGCTGTTATTTAACAAAGCGCCTTATGAAAACGTCATCGTGCTGGGGCATGTACAGGATGAAAACGGGCAGAAGATGAGCAAGTCCAAAGGAAACGCGGTAGACCCGTTTGAAGCGCTGAAGACTTATGGCGCAGATGCGATCCGCTGGTATTTTTATATCAACAGCGCGCCGTGGCTGCCGAACCGCTTCCATGGGAAGGCTGTGCAGGAGGGGCAGCGGAAATTCCTCGGGACGTTGTGGAATACGTATGCATTCTTTGTTTTGTATGCAAATATTGACGAATTTGACGCAACAAAGCATCGATTGGAATATGATAAATTAAGCGTTATGGATAAATGGCTGCTGTCCCGGCTGAATACCGTCGTGGGGGACGTGGACAGCAGCCTGGGCGGCTACCGGATACCGGAGGCGGCGCGGGCGCTGGATGCGTTTGTGGATGAGATGTCCAACTGGTATGTCAGAAGGAGCCGCGGCCGCTTCTGGGCGAAGGGCATGGAGCAGGATAAGGTCAACGCGTATATGACGCTTTATACCGCGCTTGTGACGGTCGCAAAGGCGGCCGCGCCGATGGTTCCGTTTATTGCAGAGGATATTTACCGGAACCTTGTGTGCAGCATTGATAAAGACGCGCCGGAAAGCGTGCATCTGTGCGATTTCCCTTCGGCAGAGGAGGCTTACATCGATAAAAAGCTGGAAGAGCAGATGGACGAAGCGTTAAAGATCGTCGTTATGGGGCGCGCGTGCCGGAATGCCGCAAATATAAAGAACCGCCAGCCGGTCGGCAGGATGTTTGTAAAAGCGCCGTTTGAGCTGCCGGATTACTTTACGGCGGTCATAGAGGACGAACTGAATGTAAAATGCGTGGAATTTACAGATGATATGAGCGCATATACAGATTATGCATTCAAACCGCAGCTGCGCACAGTCGGGCCGAAGTACGGCAGGTATTTAAAACAGATCCAGCAGGCGCTCGCGGAGCTTAACGGCAATGCGGCGATGGCGCAGTTGCGGGAAAAAGGCATTCTGACGCTTGACAGCATTGGCCCGGAAGTCGTATTATCAGAAGAGGATCTGCTGATCACGATGACGCAGATGGAAGGATATGTAACGGAGGGGGATAATCATATCACCGTAGCGCTTGATACGAACCTGACGCAGGAGCTGAGAGAAGAAGGGTTTGTGCGCGAACTGATCAGTAAACTCCAGACAATGCGCAGGGAAGCGGGCTTTGAAGTTATGGATAAGATTGCTGTTTCATACGAGGCAGAGGCAAAGATTACAGATATTTTTACAAAATATGGAGATACGATCCGCTCAGAGGTGCTTGGCGTTTCAATAACTGCGAATAACTTGAAAGGATTCACCAAAGAATGGAACATCAATGGAGAAAAAGTAAAATTAAGCGTAGAAAAGCAGTCATAAAAAGGAGGACACCAATGAAAAACGAAGTGTTTGAAAAAAAGGCGTTTATCAAAAACGTAAAGGATACGGTGAGGAGCCTTTACCGTAAGACCTTAGAGGAAGCGACCCAGCAGGAGATCTATCAGGCGGTGTCCTATGCAGTAAAGGATGTTGTGATCGATGAATGGCTGGCGACTCAGCAGACGTTTAACAAAGAAGACCCGAAGATCGTATATTATATGTCCATGGAGTTTTTGATGGGGCGCGCGCTTGGCAACAACCTGATCAACCTGACCGCGTATAAGGAAGTAAAAGAGGCGCTGGAAGAGATCGGGCTGGACTTAAACGCCATCGAGGACCAGGAGCCGGATCCGGCGCTTGGCAACGGCGGTCTTGGAAGGCTGGCGGCGTGTTTTATGGAATCCCTCTCCACGCTGGGCTATCCGGCGTACGGCTGCGGCATCCGCTACCGTTATGGGATGTTTAAACAGAAGATCGAAGACGGCTATCAGGTGGAAGTGCCGGACAACTGGTTAAAGGACGGCTATCCGTTTGAAATGCGCAGGCCGGAATACCGTTATGAAGTAAAATTTGGCGGGTATGTGCGCGCGGAAAATATGCCGGACGGAAGGACGCGTTTCGTACATGAAAATTATCAGGCGGTAAATGCGATCCCGTACGATATGCCGATCGTAGGCTACAATAACAATATGGTCAATACGCTTATGATCTGGGACGCGGAGCCGGTGGAGTGCTTTGAGCTGGATTCTTTTGACAAGGGAGATTATTACAAAGCGGTTGAGCAGGAAAACCTTGCGAGAAACCTGGTGGAAGTGCTGTATCCATGCGACGACCATATCCAGGGGAAGGAGCTGCGCTTAAAGCAGCAGTATTTCTTTGTGTCGGCGTCCCTGCAGCGCGCGCTTGAAAGATTCAAGAAATCGCATCCGGACATCCATATGCTGCCGGAAAAAGTGACGGTCCAGATGAACGATACGCATCCGACGCTTGCCGTCGCAGAGCTGATGCGCCTTCTGATGGATGAGGAAGGGCTCGGCTGGGACGAAGCGTGGGAGATCACGACAAAGACCTGCGCGTATACCAACCATACGATCATGGCGGAAGCGCTTGAAAAATGGCCGATCGAGATCTTCTCAAGGCTGCTGCCGCGTATTTATCAGATCGTAGAGGAGATCAACCGCAGATTTATCCTGGCGATCCAGGCGAAGTTCCCGAACGACTACGAGAAAGTTAAGAAAATGGCGATCGTATTCGACGGGCAGGTGAAAATGGCAAACCTTGCGATCGCGGCGGGCTATTCGGTCAACGGCGTGGCAAGGCTGCATACGGAGATCTTAAAGAACCAGGAATTAAAAGACTTTTATGAGATGTTCCCGGAGAAATTTAATAATAAAACGAACGGCATCACGCAGCGGCGTTTCCTGCTCCATGGCAATCCGCTCCTTGCCGACTGGGTGACGGCGCATATCGGCGAGGACTGGATCACAGACCTGTCGCATATGAAAAAGCTGGCGGTCTATGCGGAAGATGAAAAGGCGCAGCAGGAATTTATGAATATCAAATACCGCAACAAACAGCGCCTTGCAAAATATATTTTAGAGCATAACGGCATTGAGGTAGACCCGCGCTCCATCTTTGACGTACAGGTAAAGCGCCTGCATGAGTACAAACGGCAGCTGCTGAATATCCTGCATATCATGTACCTGTACAACAAGCTGAAAGAAAACCCGGCGATGGAGTTTGTTCCGAGGACTTTTATCTTTGGCGCGAAAGCGGCGGCGGGCTACAAGAATGCAAAGCTCACGATCAAGCTGATCAACAGCGTTGCGGACGTCATCAATAATGACAGGAGCATAGGGAATAAGATCAAAGTCGTATTTATTGAGGATTACCGCGTGTCCAACGCGGAGTGGATTTTCGCTGCCGCGGACGTATCCGAACAGATCTCTACGGCTTCCAAAGAGGCTTCCGGTACGGGCAACATGAAGTTTATGTTAAACGGGGCTCTGACGCTGGGCACGATGGACGGCGCAAATGTCGAAATGGTAGAGGAGATGGGCGAGGAAAATGCATTCATCTTCGGCATGAGTTCGGACGAAGTCATCGGCCATGAGCAGCGGCGCGATTATAACCCGATGGAGATCTTTAACAGCGACCCGGATATCCGCCAGGTATTGATGCAGCTGATCAACGGCTTTTATTCCAGGAATGACACAGAGCTGTTCCGCAATTTGTATGATTCCTTATTAAATACAAACTGCACACAGTATGCGGACACGTATTTCGTGCTGAAGGATTTCCGCTCTTATGCGCAGGCGCAGGAGCGCGTCATGCATGCGTATAAAGACGAAAAGGCATGGGCAAAGAGCGCGATCCTGAATGTCGCAAATGTAGGGAAATTCTCATCAGACCGCACGATTGAGGAATACGTGCGCGATATCTGGAAACTGAAAAAAGTGCATGTAGAGCTTTTGGAGGATTAATTCCTGCGGACGGCGAGGGTGTTTGCAGTGATTAGATGATGGAAAAACCGGGCTGCCGTTTTCGGCAGTCCGGTTTTTATGCGCGGGCGCGGAGAGGAAACAGGATGACGGAGCTTGAAAAATATTATAATAAATTCAGCGAAGAGAAACGCCTGACCAGGCGGCATGGGCGGGTGGAGTACGCTGTCACGATGAAGTATATCCATAAATATCTGGAACTGCTCGACGCCCCGAGGATTCTCGATATCGGGGCGGGAACCGGGCGTTACAGCGTCCGGCTTGCGGAAGAGGGATACGACGTTACGGCGGTAGAGCTTGTAAAATACAACCTGGGCGTATTGAAATCGAAAAAGAGCGCGGTCAGGGCGTTTCAGGGCAATGCGCTCGATCTGTCCATGTTTGCGGACGGGACGTTTGACATGGCGCTTTTATTCGGGCCGCTGTACCATCTGTTTACAAAAGAGGATAAGGTGCGCGTCTTATCCGAAGCGAAGCGCGTGACAAAAACGGGTGGGTATATTCTGGCCGCGTATTGCATGAACGAATACGGCGTCCTGCTCTACGGCTTCCGCGATCAGCACGTAAAGGAATGCCTGCGGGACGGGCGGCTGACGGAGACGTTCCACTGCAGGCCGCGCGAGGCGGACCTGTATGACTATGTGCGGCTGGAGGACATCGACGCGCTCAATGAAGCGGCGGGGCTTGCGCGCGTACAGATCATCGCCCCGGACGGGCCGGCAAACTATATGCGCCGGGAACTGAACGCGCTGGACGAGGAGGCGTTTGAGCTGTTTATCCGTTATCAGGAAACGGTCTGTGAGAGGTCGGAACTGCTTGGGGCCAGCGCGCATACGGTGGATATCTTAAAAAAATGCTGACCGCCCCGCGCAGGCGCGGCGCTTTTTGCCTGCGGCAGATCTCATCTGCGCTGTTTTTTGATTGCAGATATCCTGCTGATATGCTAAAATAAAAACAGTGGGCAGACGCAGTCATGCAGATCGTGCAATATCGGAAGGAGAGGTATGAATGAATGAGGAACTGAAAAGAGAGCTGGAGGAAAACGGCGCAAGCGTCAAGGCGACGATTAAGCGTTTTATGGGAAATGAGGCCCTGTATATGAAATTTCTGGTGCGTTTCCCGGATGACGGCAATTATGCGGGCATAGAAGAACAGATGAAGGCAAAAAATTATGAAGAAGTGTTTAAATATGCGCATACCTTAAAGGGCGTGACGGCCAATCTCGGGCTGGATCCGGTGCATGACATTACGGAGGAGCTTGTGGAGCTGGTGCGCGGGCGGAAAAATGAAGAAGTGGACGGGGAAAAAGCGCAGGAGCTGGCGGACGCGCTCCGGACAGAGTATCGCCGTTTTTGTGATATTATCCTGAATAATTTATAAGTTACATAAAAAAAGCGTTTTTTCACAAATATTTTTGACTTTTGCACAGGAAAATGGTATTTTATTATCATAAAATGAGTATCAGTCTGCCACAGGGGTTTTAAGAATAAAAGACTGGACAGGAAAGGGCGGAAGAGGAAACGTCATGGAGAATGTGGATAGGCAGCGTATTTTGATCGTTGATGATGAAGAAGTAAACAGGGCGATTTTAAAAGAAATATTTAAAGACGAATTTGAAATACTCGAAGCGGAAAACGGGAAGCAGGCGGTGTCGATTATAGATAAGAACCGCGACCTTGTGTTGATTCTGCTTGATATTATTATGCCCAAAATGGATGGCTTTGATGTGCTTGAGCATATGCAGAACTGGGATCTGCTGAGCAGGATACCGGTGATCCTCATTACCAGCCAGGCGACGGACGCCAGTGAGGACAGGGCATATTCCTATGGCGTTGCAGACGTCATGCACAAGCCGTTTTATCCGCACATTGTACAGCGACGCAGCCACAATATCATTCAGCTCTATCAGAGCAGGCAGGATATGGAACGGCGCCTGAAAGAGCAGGAAGAGGAGATTAAGGCGGGCGAACGCAAGATCCTGGAAAATAACGAGTTTATGATCGACGCGTTAAGCTCGGTGGTTGAATTTCGGAGCCTCGAGACGGGCGGGCATATCAAGCGCGTGAAATATTTTACGCGCGTACTGCTGAAAAACCTTGTGAAATATTTCCCGAAATACGGGCTTACGCAGCAGCAGGTGGACGAGATCACGCGCGCGTCGGCGCTGCATGATATCGGCAAGATCGCCATACCGGATTCGATTTTATTAAAACCGGGCAAACTCTCGCCGGCAGAGCGCGAGATCATGAAAACGCACACGACGATTGGCTGTGAGATATTAAAAAATTTCCAGCAGGACCATACCGGGACGTTTTATCAGTATTGCTATGATATCTGCCGCTACCACCATGAGCGGTGGGACGGCAAAGGCTACCCGGATCATCTTGTCGGAGACCAGATCCCGCTCAGCGCGCAGATTGTCGCAATAGCGGATGTGTATGACGCGCTGATCAGCGAGCGCGTATATAAGGCGGCATATGTAAACACAGAGGCGCATGCGATGATCATGAGAGGCGAATGCGGCCAGTTTGCGCCGGATGTGCTCGAATGTTTCGATCTTGCGGAAGAGGATTTCTTTAATATGATAGAAGTGGCGCAGATCGTGGATTTCTGACAGGCAATGTCGTTAAATAAGGGAGAGGGCTATGAATCAGGATGAACATTACTGGTTTTCCATTGATAATGCGCTGGAGCTTGTATTTACCTTTGGCGACAGCGGCGTGATTACCTATGCGAACAATGCGGCGAAGGAGCAGCTCGAATATGGAGAGCTGCTTTGCGGGACGCATATCAGCGCGGTGTTCCCCGGCATGTTCCATGCTACGGAGAATGGTTTCCTGACAGAATATAAATTTGGGGACGCCCTGCAGGAACTGATGGCATACCGCCAAAACCGCACCTGTTTCCGCGCAGAGGTGCGGATTGTGCAGAGCAGGACGGCGCCGCCGTTATATGTCTGCATGGCGTTTGACGTCTCGAAGCGGGATTTCCTGGAAAAGGAAATAAAAAATGTGGAGCGCGAAGCGGAAGAGGCGATGAAAGTCAAGTCCGAGTTTGTCGCGAATGTCACGCATGAACTGCGCACGCCGGTCAATGGGATTCTTGGAAATACGAAGGAACTGTTAGAGCGCACAAAGGACGAGGGGACGTTAAAGATCCTGCGCATGATCGAGCGTGGCTGCATGGATATGAACGGGCTGATCAACAATATCCTTGATTTCTCCAAACTCGAAGCGGGAAAGTTTACGCTGGAAACGCGCAAATTTGATTTCCGCAATATGATTGATTACGTAAAAGCGAACCATTCCAATAAAATCATTGAAAAGGGGCTGGAGTTTTTCGTGACGATCTCCCCGGAAGTGCCGGAATATATTATCGGCGACGAGCTGCGCATCGTGCAGATCCTGAACAACCTGCTCTCAAACGCCTGCAAGTTTACTTCGGTAGGGAAGATCGTTATGGAAACGGTTAAAACGGCGCAGATCAATAACCGCGCGGAATTGTTCTTCCTCGTCATAGATACCGGCATCGGGATCGATAAAGCCGACCAGGAAAAACTGTTTAAGAGCTTTTCGCAGGTGGACGCGTCCATTTCGCGCAAGTACGGGGGGACGGGGCTCGGCCTGAACATCTGCAAGCAGCTTGTGGAGCTGATGGGCGGCAATATCAGCGTTCAGAGTGAGAAAAACGAGGGGACGATGTTTTCCTTTTCGATATGGGTGGAAATACCGGAAGACGAGCTGAACGGGCCGATCAAGAATACGGATATCCAGACGGCGATCAACGAGGCGCGGCAGCTGCAGCATGAAGGCAAAAAAGGCGCGTCGTGGGATTATGGCACAAAAGAAAATCTGGACGAGATCAAAAAACAGATGTCCAAGTTTATCCTGAGCGTCGAAATGGAAAACTGGGAGAAAGCGGAGATGTTTATCGGCGCATTAAAACAGCTGACAGACGCTGCGCCGCGTGAAATAAAATCCGCGTTTCTCAGGCTGAAAATGGCTGTGCAGAAGGAAGATTATGAAAAGACGATAGCGGCATATGAAAAAATAAAAGATATGTTTTCGGCTTCAGGGGAGGAGTAAGCCATGGGAGAGGGGAATGTGGCGCACAAAGTTGCAAGGATACTGATTGTGGACGATGTGGAAGCCAACCGCTTTATATTGAGAAATATTATTACAGATATGGGATATCAGCCGGTTTTGGCGGAAAACGGCGTACAGGCGTTAAAAATTGTTCCGAAATGCAATCCGGAGCTCATACTTCTGGACATTTCCATGCCGGAGATGGATGGGTATGAGTTCTGCAAGATCATGAAAGGCGATGCGGGGACAAAGGATATCCCGATCATATTTATCTCGGCGTTTGACGATCCGCAGGATATTGTAAAAGGGTTTAACTGCGGCGGAGAGGATTATGTGACGAAACCGTTCATACCGGAAGTCATCAAAGCGCGCGTCGGCCTGCATCTGAAGCTGTATGACACAACGCAGAACCTGATGGAGATGAACCGCCGCTTAAAAACGTCCGTCAATGAGCAGCTCCGCCAGATGGAGCAGGAAAAAAGAGGCGTTTTGTTTGCGCTCGCGCGCGTGGCGCGGAAAAACTCGCGTTATGAGGAAGGGCATCTGGAACGGATACAGAATAACTGCAGGATACTTGCGCAGGCCATGCAGCTGTCCGTATTATATGAACAGGTGATTTCGGATTCCTATATCGATGCAATTGAAATGGCGGCGCCGCTTTGCGACATCGGCAATGTGGCGATCCCGATTGAGTTGTTTGAAAAGGATGCGGAGGAGCTTACGGAGGAGGAACGGGCGGTTCTGCGGTCGCATACCGTCATGGGCGCCGAGCTGCTGGAGGACATCTGCGTGTCGGGAGATTATAACGAATTTATGGAAATGTCCATTGATATGGCGCGGAGCCATCATGAAAACTGGGACGGCAGCGGATATCCGGACGGGCTGGCGGGGGATAAGATCCCGCTCTGCGCGCAGATCGTGTCGCTTGTCGTCCGTTACTGCGACCTGACGGAACAGCATGCCGGGCATGGTCCGTATACAGGCGAAGCGGCGCTGGAGATCATGCAGCAGGAAGCGGGGAAAATGTTTAATGAAGATATATTTCATATCTGCAAAAAGATTTCAAGGCAGTTACGCTGAAAAACAGATTGATTGGAACAGACAGCAATGATATCAGAAGAGGAATTTGTCAGGATAGCGGGCTTTTTGAAAAGCCGGTACGGGATAGACATGAGCCGTAAAAAAGTCATCGTGAACGGACGGCTGGAAAATTATCTCCGAAACAATGGATGGAGAAGTTACCATGCATATATGGATGCGGTGGAAACAGACGCCACAGGGAAGCTGGAAAAGGATCTGGTAGATCTGTTGACGACAAACCATACGTTTTTTATGCGGGAAGCCGATCATTTCAAATATATGAAACAGGTCGTACTTCCCTGGCTGAAAGAAAAAGAACGGGTGCGCAGGGATCTGAGCATCTGGTGCGGCGCGGCGTCGAGCGGGCAGGAGCCGTATACGCTGGCCATGATCTGCAAAGACTATTTCGGCCTGGAGCATAATTCGTGGGACACAAAGATCCTTGCGACAGATGTTTCGACAGGCGTGCTGCAGCAGGCGGCGCGGGGCATTTATGACAGGGAACAGATCGAGCCGCTGCCGGAGAACTGGAAAAGGCGTTTTTTCAGGCCGCTGCCGAATAAAGAGCAGTTTGCCGTTACAAACGAATTAAAGCAGGAAGTAATTTTCCGCCAGTTTAACCTTATGGATCCGTTTCCATTCCGGAGAAAAATGCAAGTCATTTTTTTGCGGAATGTAATGATTTATTTTGATGAAAAAACGAAAAAAGAGCTGGTGAAAAAGGTATATGATATAATGGAACCGGGAGGGTATTTATTTATCGGCCAGACGGAGACGCTTGACCGGAGCAACGCTCCATTCCAACTGATTCAGCCGTCCATATTTAGAAAGCAGGAAGGGATGAGGTAAGTTTATGCGGCAGATCAGAGTGTTAGTTGTGGATGATTCCCGGTTTTTCAGGGAGATACTGGTACAGAACCTGAACCAGGATCCTGTCATACAGGTTGTGGCGACAGCCAAAGATCCATTTGAAGCAAGAGACGCGATCGTGGAATACCGGCCGGACGTGATGACGCTGGATATAGAGCTTCCGCGCATGGACGGGATAGAGTTTCTGCGGAAACTGATGCCGCAGTACCCGCTGCCGGTTGTTGTGATCAGCGCATTGAGTGATAAGGTATTTGACGCGCTCAATGCCGGGGCGGTTGATTTTGTTGCAAAACCGGTCTCATCGGACCGTTACCAGCTGGAGCAGTTTATAAAAAAGGAGCTTCCCGTAAAATTAAAGATCGCGTCTACCGCGCGTATCAGCAATATAAAAAAATCAGCGCTTTCCAAAGTGAACCAGCCGTTGCCCGCCCGCGACCGCGAACTTGTGGTTGCAATCGGCGCGTCAACCGGCGGTACGGAAGCCATCTTTTCCGTTGTGAAAGAATTTGGGACGGATATACCGGGCGTGGTCATTGTACAGCATATGCCGCCCGGCTTTACGGGTATGTATGCAAACCGGCTGGATAACAGCTGCAGCGTAAGGGTAAAAGAGGCAAAGACAGGGGACCGCGTGCTGCCCGGGCATGTACTGATCGCGCCGGGCGGAGATATGCATATGCGGCTGGTCAAAGTCAACGGCGTATATCAGGTGGAATGCAGGAGAGGGCCGAAAGTCAACGGGCATTGTCCTTCCGTAGACGTCCTGTTTGAATCCGTTGCAAAAACAGCGGGGTCCCATGCGCTCGGCATTATCCTGACAGGGATGGGCGGCGACGGCGCAAACGGGCTTTTGCAGATGAGAAAAGCAGGCGCGCTTACGATCGGGCAGGATGAATCGACCTGTGTCGTATACGGGATGCCAAAGGTGGCTTATGAGCTGGGAGCTGTGCAGTATCAGGAAAAACTGGCTGATATACCAAAAAGGGCTTATATGTTATTGAGTAAAATGTAGGGGAAGGAGTATTGCTATGAGGATATTATTGGCGGAAGATGATTTTGTAACAAGGAAATTTATGTCAAATTTTTTGTCGAAATACGGGGACTGTGACGTTACGGTGGATGGTATGGAAGCGGTGGACGCTTTTATGATGGCGATGGAGGAAGGCGAGCCGTACGACCTTGTCTGCCTGGACGTCATGATGCCGGTCATGGACGGCTATCAGGCGCTTGTCGGCATCCGGAATATTGAAAAAGAGCGCAATATACCGGAAGACCAGGCGGTGAAGGTGATTATGGCGACCGCATTGAACGAGGAAAAGAATGTAAAAATGGCGTTTGACCTGGGTTGCACGATTTATTCGGGCAAGCCGATCGACCAGAACCGGTTTGAGCAGGCGTTGAAGAAACTGGGACTGATAGAATAAATCGGGATATACGGATAAGAAAACGGAAAGGAGGACTATATGGCCGAGGAGTTTAACACACAGGGCATGCTGGATATGTACCTGTTTGAAAATCAGCAGCTGATTGAGAATCTCCAGGAGATTGTGCTGGACCAAAAAGACGCCGACTGCTTTGACGAAGACAGCATTAATGAGATCTTCCGTACGATGCATACGATCAAGGGTTCGTCAGGCGTTATGATGTTTGATGAGATAACGGCTGTATCACACAAGCTGGAGGACGTATTCTATTACCTGCGCGAGTCCCATCCGGATAATGTGCCGCATTTGGAACTGGTAGACCATGTGCTGGAAGTTGCGGATTTTATTTCCGCGGAAATGGAAAAAATAGAAAATGGGGGAGAAGCGGACGGAGACGCGTCAGGGATACTTGCGGATCTGGATGCTTTTTTGAATAAGATAAAAGGGGTAACAAGCGATAAGGGGAAAGACGCGGCGGAAGGGACAGCGGAAGAAAAGCCGGCCGATGCGCCAAAGCAGTTTTATATCGCTCCGATGGCGTCCGCTGCGAGCCATTTTTATAAAATTTACATCACGTTTTATCAGGACACCGAACTTGTTAATGTACATGCGTATAAGGCGGTGTACGGGTTAAAGGAGATTGCGGAGGACCTGATGTACCTGCCGGAAGATATCCTTACGGATGAGGAGAGCGCGAATGAGATTCTCGAAAACGGGTTCAAAATCCTGCTGCAGTCGCAGAGCAGCGAGGAAGAGATCCGCAATATCATAGGCATTGGGTATGATATTGAAAACGTGGATATTTATGAGTGCAGCGCGAGCGAATACCAGCAGGGCTTTGACGGGACGACGATTCCGTTCCAGATCGATCTGAATGCAAGCGTACAGCAGATACAGGACAAAGCGCAGCAGAACCAGAAAGAGGGAGAAGAGCCGAAAAAGATCGCGCCGGGTGATTTCGTCATCCAGTCCAAGGAGCCGGGCAAGGCGAAAAAGCTGGCGAAGGACAAGCCGAAGAAACAGGAAAAGGCTTCTTTTATCAGCGTGGACGTCGCCAAGATGGATATGCTGATGGATCTGATCGGCGAGCTTGTTATTTCAGAATCTGTCGTGCTGCAGAATCCGGACCTGAAAGTGCCGGGGCTGATGCTGGATAATTTCAACAAAGCCGCCGCGCAGATGTCCAAAATATCAACGGATCTGCAGAATGTCATCATGTCGATGCGCATGGTGCCGCTGACCAATACCTTCCAGAAGATGAACCGGATCGTATTTGATGTATCCAGAAAGCTTGGGAAAGACATTGAGTTTGAAATGATCGGCGATACGACAGAGGTAGATAAAAATATTATCGAGCATATTTCCGACCCGCTGATGCACCTCGTCCGGAATGCCGTAGACCATGGCATCGAGACGAAGGAGGAGCGGGAAGCGAGCGGAAAGACGGAACGGGGGAAGGTCACGCTTTCCGCAAAGACCGAATCCGGAAAAGTCTGGATCGGCGTGCAGGATAATGGAAAAGGGCTTGACCGGGAAAAGATCATGGCGAAAGCGAGGTCCCAGGGGCTGTTAGAACCCGGAAGGCTCGAAAGCTCTTATACGGATAAGGAAGTTTACCAGTTTATCACGCTTCCGGGATTTTCCACAAACGACAAAGTGACCGAATATTCCGGCAGGGGCGTCGGCATGGACGTTGTTGTGCAGAATATCCAGGCGATCGGCGGCGCGCTGGAAATTGAGAGCATTCCGGGACATGGGAGCATGATGAACATGAAGATCCCGCTGACGCTTGCCATCATCGACGGCATCGTCATGGAAGTGGGGGATTCTTCCTTTGTCATTGAAACAGGCGTGGTCAAGGAGTTTGTCAGCGTGCGCAAGGATATGATGATCCATGAGCCGAACGGGGACGAGTTTGTCATGATCCGCGGGGAGTGCTATCCGGTCATGCGTCTTGGTGAGTGGTACCATATGAACGACTACAAAACAGACGTTGAGGACGGCATGATGCTGATCCTGGAGGTAGAGGGCCAGAACATCTGTCTTTTTGTGGATAAGCTTGTCGGAAAACAGGAGATCGTTGTAAAGCCGATCCCGTCCTATGTGAAAAAAGTCAAGGGGCTTTCGGGCTGTACGCAGCTGGGCGACGGGAGCATTGCGCTGATCCTGGATTCCGCCGGACTGTTGGAGTGAAAATAAAAGGCCTTGTTGTGGATTAAAACAGAAAGGAACAGGACGACATGGGAGAAGCAAAAGAAATAACTGCGTCAGACGGGCTGACGGATGAGATCTTTGACGAGCATGACTCGCAGCGTGATAAATATGTGACGTTCAAATCCGGGGACGAGTATTTCGGACTGAAAATACAATATGTCAATGAAATCATTGTCTTTCAGGAGATCACGAAGATTCCGGAAAGCGAGGATTATGTCAAAGGGCTGATCAACCTGCGCGGAAAGATCATACCGGTCATAGACGTGCGGCTGCGGTTCGGGCAGGAGCCGTTTGAATATAATGACAGGACGTGCATCATCGTGATCAATGTAAAATCGGTGGTTGTGGGGCTGGTTGTGGAAAAGATCGCGGAAGTAGTCGAGATACCGGAGCGGGACATCCTGCCGTCCCCGACGATCGGAAAAGTGGATAAAGCCCAGAACCATTACGTTTATGCAATGGGCAAAGTCGGCGATAAGGTGAAGCTGCTCCTTGACCCGGACAAGCTTTTGAATGAAGGAGATCTTGCCGCGTTAGAGCAGGCAAAAGAAAGAGGAGAAGGAGAGGAATGAAAGAGATGTTTAAAAATATGAAGATCCATACAAAACTTATACTGGCATTTGTCTCGCTGGACGTGCTGGTGATTCTGGTGCTGTATATGGGGTATGCGTCTGTAAACGGCGTGTTGAACGCGAATAATCAGGAGCAGTTTGTAAAGGTTTATAATCTGGTGACGCTTGTGCTTGCGGTTGTCGTTTTTGCGATTATGGGAGTGGTGTCCGTATCGGTCACGCGCTCAATCCGTCAGGCGGTCGCGCAGCTTTCTGATATGGCAAAGCAGATTGCCGACGGAAAGGTTGACATCCAGATTGAAAAGACGTCGAATGACGAGTTTGGCCAGCTCATTGAGGATTATCAGGAAGTGATTGATAATATCCGGTATCAGGCGAAAATAGCCGAGGAGATGTCAAACGGCAATCTGGATTTGAAGGTAGAGCCGAAGACACAGGAAGACCTGCTTGGCAACTCTTTAAAAAAATTGGTGGAACACAATCTCACCGCATTGACCAGCATTAATAATGCGGCCGTTCAGGTTATGACAAGCTCCAGCCAGGTGGCGAGCGCGAGCGAGTCGCTCGCACAGGGCTCCACGCAGCAGGCGAGCGCGATTCAGGAAATCACAGCTTCCATTGGGGAGATCGCCCAGAAGACAAAAGAAAATGCGGATCAGGCAAATGAAGCCGCAAATCTGATTGGCGTAGCGATTAATGACGTGAGAAAAGGGAATGACCAGATGCATGATATGATGTCGGCGATGGGCGACATCAACCGTTCTTCGGAGAGTATCTCCAAGATCATAAAGACGATCGACGACATTGCATTCCAGACGAATATCCTTGCGCTGAATGCGGCTGTGGAAGCGGCGAGAGCGGGCGAGGCGGGAAAAGGCTTTGCCGTTGTGGCGGAGGAAGTCAGGAATCTGGCAGCGAAGAGCGCGGCCGCTGCATCCGAGACGGCGGAACTGATCGAGGATTCAATTAATAAGGTTGCGGTCGGTTCCCAGATCGCAAATGAGACGGCGCAGGCTCTCGAAAAGATCACAGAGGCTGTACATAAGAGTGAAGAGATTATTTCCGGGATTGCGGAAGCGTCTAACTATCAGGCGACGGCGGTTGCGCAGATCGACCAGGCGATCGGCCAGGTATCGCAGGTCGTACAGACAAACTCGGCGACAAGCGAAGAGTGCGCGGCCGCCAGCGTGGAACTGTCCGGCCAGGCGGAACGTATGCGTGATCTGCTTTCTGTTTACAACCTGGGCAACCAGACGCAGATGCAGATACAGCAGGATCATTATATGGACAACGATACGGCAGATGACGCGGGTTCTTATAATAATCCAAATGAACAGATCATTTCGCTCGGGGATGGTTTTGGCAAGTATTAAACAGGTATCATACCGGCGTCAGAAACAGATGCCGGTATGTTTTTATACCGTTTCAGACCAACGTGGGCAAGGGAAGGTTCGGAGAAAATGGGAGGGGCATCTTGGAAGAGTTAGATTACAGTAAGCAGGGCCAGCGGAAGACAGAGCGGATCGTCCTGTATGTTTATTTGCTCTATATCGTGGGCACAGCTTCCGTCATGCGGTCAAATAAATGGGATAACTGGCTGGTGATCGTGCTGTTTTTCATGATCGGGTGGTTTGTCAGCCTCACCTGCTATATCGGCAGGTACCGGAATTACAGGTTCCGCGCTTTCCTTACGTCCGGCCTGTTTCAGGTTTCGATCGTGGCGTTTTCTTTACAGGCGCCGAATCTGTTTTCACACATAGCGACATTTATGGCGATCATCGTTGTGTTCGGGCTGTATGGCATTCCGAACCTGATCTATTTATCCGTCTTTGCGACGACGCTTTTATTCGGTTATCATGTCCTGTTCGTCGGGGTTGCAGAGGGCATGGAAACCGGCCGGATCGTGACGGTTGCCCAGCAGGTTTTTTTTGTATACCTGTCGGAGTATATTGTTTATTTCCTCGTGCGCAGGCAGTCTGAGAGCAATATCAGCCAGCAGAAGATCATAGAAGAGCTGCGCGGGGCGGAACGCAGCAAAGACGACTTCCTCGCAAACGTGAGCCATGAGCTGCGTACGCCGATCAATACGATCTGCGGCATGAGCGAGATCGTGCAGTATGAAGACATTACGGAAAAGGTGAGGGAAGAAGTGCTGAGCATCCAGACGGCGGGCAGAAATCTTCTTTCCGTTGTCAGCGATGTGCTGGATTTCTCGGAACTGCAGTCCGGAAAGATGGAGATCGAGGAAGTGTCTTATAACATTACTTCTACGGTGCATGACGTCATTAATATGACAATGGCGCGCAATGACAAAAATCTGGAGCTTCTGGTGGACTGTGACGTAAACATTCCCTGTGAGCTGCTCGGGGATGAACAGAAGATCCGGCGCGCGATCATGAACCTTGTGGATAATGCGATTAAATTTACGAATGACGGATGTATCTGCATTGCGATCTCTCACAGAAAAACGCCCTATGGCATTAATCTGTGCATCAAGGTAGAGGATACCGGGATCGGCATGAAAGAAGAAAGCCTTGAAAAAATGTTTAAAAGCTATAACCAGGCGGATACGGGGAGAAGCCGTCAGGAAGGCGGCATCGGGCTTGGTTTTGCGATCTCAAGGGCGCTCGTTGATAAGATGGGCGGTTTTATAAAAGTTGACAGCCAGTTTGAAAAAGGGACGGAAGTGCAGTTTGTTATCCCGCAGAAAGTGCTGAAAGAGGATCCGATCGTTGAGATACGCAATTCGGAGCGTTTAAATCTTGCGATTTATTTTAATATTGAGCGGCAGATGGCGGAAATCCGCGATGTTTACCTGCGCAGCATCAACCATATGCTGAACCAGACGGGCGTAAAAAGCCATATATGCAGGAATCTTGCGGAGATCAAGCGGCGCGTGGAACGGGAGCGCTATACGCATATTTTTATCGGCATTACAGAGTACGAGGAAGCGATGGCATATTTTGACAGCCTTTCCCAGCTGACCAAGATCGTTGTCGTATTAAAGCGGGAAGAGGAGCATCGGGTGCATAATCCGCAGATTGTCTGCCTGCATAAACCGTTTTACTCCCTGCCGATCGCAATGCTGTTAAATGAAGACCGGGTAGAGCCGAGCGTCCACAGCACACATCATTACGGCAGGTTTGTCGCGCCGAAGGCGCATCTGCTCGTCGTAGACGACAGCCTGATGAATATCAAAGTGCTTGAGGGCCTGCTGCGGCCATACCAGGTACGGGTGTCCATGGCGATGAGCGGGGCGGAGGCGCTGGAAAAGATAGAGACAAAAGAATATGATTTTGTATTCATGGACCACATGATGCCGGAAATGGACGGCATTGAGACAATGCACCGCATCCGTCAGAAACAGGGCAATTATTACCGGAATGTGCCGATCATTGTGCTGACGGCAAACGCGGTTGCCGGAATGCGCGAGATGTTCCTGGAGGAAGGTTTTGACGATTATGTGTCAAAGCCTGTGGAACTGTCCGTTTTAGAGCGTGTATTGAAACGCTATATTCCGGAGAACAAAATCTTAAAGGGGGATTTCCCGTCGAGAGAGGAAGAGCGCCGGCAGCCGGCGGCGGGCAATGCGCTTGAGATCGGGGATCTGGATGTCTCGCAGGGGCTTGCATTCTGCGGCGGGGAAGAAAACTATATTGAGATCCTGCAGATCCATGTGCGCGACGGCGGGGAGCAGAAGGCGAAGATCCAGCAGTTCTATGAGCAGAGAGACTGGGATAATTATACGATCGTGGTCCATGCGCTGAAAAGCTCGATGAAAAGCATCGGGGCTATGCATCTGTCCCAGATGGCAAAAGATCTCGAACAGGCGGGGAAGGAGAAAAATGCGCCTTATATCATAGAAAACCACGATGCGATGATGGCGGAATACACGCGCGTCCTGGGGCTGCTTTCATCCAATCCGCGCGTCAATCCGCAGCAGGATGCCGCAGAGGAGGACGAAGAACTCGAAGAGCTTTCTGACGAGGCGTTTGATCAGTATGTGATCGAGCTTGAGGACGCCATGTACACATTTGAAAGCGGCAATATGCTGGAAGTGCTCGAAAAGCTGCAGCAGTACCGTTATCACGGGCAGTCTTTGAAGCAGCCGCTTGAGCCTGTGAAAAAGAAAGTGGAAATGTCCGATCTGATGCCTGCGCTGGAGGTCGTTTTAAAATTGAAAGAAAAGCTGAAAAATGAACTGTAAGTGGAAAGGCGTGATGGAATTATGCTGAAAAAATTAGATGAATTAGTCAATGGGGGCGACGCCAGCCTGCGTGACCGTTTATTCCGTTTGGTCCTTCTGACGGCTTCCGGAGTGGTCGCGCTCGCCATCATAGCGGGCTTTGCGCTGCAGAACGCATGGCTGAATACGGCGCCGCTCCTTATATTGGGCGTGATGATCGGCATTGTTTCCCTGCTGACCTTCCGTTACCATAAGACGGATCTGGCGGCGGCGCTCTTAGGGCTGCTTATCACCTGTTTTTTCTTTCCGATGATGTTTTTTTTGAGCGGCGGCATCGACAGCGGCGCGTCTGTGTGGTTTGTTCTTGGGATATTATATATTTTCCTGATGTTTTCCGGAAAATCGCTGGCTGTCTTCCTTATGATCGCGGTCTGTGCGGATATACTGACCTATCGGATGGCATACCGGCATTCAGACTGGATCATTGCGCTGTCGTCAAAAGCGGAGATTTATTATGACTCCCTGTTTGCCGTGCTGATCGTCGGGTTCAGCATCGGCGCGATGATGTGGTTCCAGAACCATGCGTTTGAAAAAGAGCGCGCGATCACACAGGAGCAAAAAGAAGAGATCGAGCGCATCAGCCGTTCCAAAGATGATTTTTTTGCAAATATCAGCCATGAGATCCGCACGCCGATCAATACGATCATCGGTCTGAATGAAATGATCCTGCGGCAGGACGCGTCCGAAGAGATACTGGAAGATGCGGAAAATATCCGCAGCGCCAGCAAAATGCTGCTCGCGCTCGTAAACGAAATACTGGATTTTTCCAAGCTGGAAAACCAGAAGATGGAGATCGTCCCGGTGCAGTACCGGACAAGGAATCTGTTTGAAGAGCTGATCAGCCATGTGCAGATACGCATGAAGGAGAAGCGTCTGGAATTTCTCGTCGATATTGATAAAAACCTGCCGTCCATTCTTTTGGGCGATGAGCGGAGGATCAAACAGATCATTTTGAATGTGCTGACCAATGCGGTGAAATATACGCACCGGGGCTCTGTTACGCTTTCCGTTGCGAGCGAATATGTGAGCGAGGACGTCATCAGCCTGAAGGTTACGGTATCGGATACCGGCGTCGGCATAAAAAAAGAAGACCTGGAAAATCTGTACGAATCTTTCCACCGCATGGACGTTAAGAAAAACCGGATTGTGGAAGGGACCGGGCTGGGGCTTGCCATTTCCAAGCAGCTGCTGGATCTGATGGGTGGCGAGATAACCGTAGACAGTATTTATATGCATGGAACGCATTTTACGATAACGCTGCAGCAGAAGGTGATCGACAGTACGCCGCTTGGCATGTTTGATTTTATGTCGCGGTCGCGGAAAGGCGTCCGCAGCCGTTACCGGCAGAGCTTTGAGGCGCCGGAGGCGCGGATTTTGATCGTAGACGATGATGAGACGAACCTGGTCGTGGCGAGTAAGCTCCTGCGCGCGACAAAGCTGCAGATCGACACTGCAAAAGATGGAAATGAATGCCTGGAGCAGACGCAGAAAAAGATCTATAATGTCATATTATTGGATCACCTCATGCCGGGCATGGACGGCGTTGAAACGTTAAAAAGGATAAAGACGCAGGAAAACGGCCTCTGCAGGCAGGTGCCTGTGATCGCGCTCACCGCCAATACGCTGGATACGTCTGATAAGAATTATCTGGATTATGGTTTTGACGGTTATCTGCAAAAACCGGTGGACGGCAGCATGCTGGAGGAAGAGATCCTGAAGTTCCTTCCGGAAGATCTGGTGGAGTATCGCATGAACGCTGAACAGCAAAAGAGTATGTCGGAGGCGGTGAAGCGTGTGCTGAACCGCAAGCGCAGGAAAATTGCGATCACGACGGACAGCGTTTGCGACCTGCCGCCGGAGCTTGTGCAAAAGTACCGGATCGGGCTGATCTATCTGTATATCCGCACAGCAAGCGGCAATTTCTGTGACACAAAAGAGATTGATGCGGACAGTCTCTCGCGCTATATGGCGAAGGAGAACAGCAGCGCGCATTCGATCAGCGTAACCGTCGAAGAGTATGAGACGCTTTTTGCGGATACGCTGACGGAAGCGGAGGAGGTAATCCATATTTCCATGTCGGAAAGCGTGGGCCAGAGCTGTAAGAATGCGATCGCGGCGGCGGAGGGATTCGGGCATGTGCATGTCATTGATTCCGGAAATATTTCCTGCGCCCAAGGGCTTATGGTACTGTATGCGGCGAGTCTTGCGGAGCGGCGCATCAGCGTGAATGCGATCTGCGGGGAACTGTTAAAGATGCGCGAAAGGCTGGAATCAAATTTCCTGATGCCTTCTATTACGACGTTTTTTAACAATGGATATACGGACCGGTTTACAGCCAGAGTGTGCCGGTTTTTGAAGCTGCATCCGGTGTTGCGTATCTGTGGAGGGCGGTTAAAGGTGAATTCCGGCAGGCGCGGCAGGATTCAGTCTGCGCGGAGACGGTTTATCCGGCGCAGCCTGTTCTGGAGGAGGTATATTGACAACCGCGTCGTGTATATTACCCATGCGGGCTGTACGCTGGAAGAGCAAAAGGAAGTTGTGGAAGAAGTCTTAAAGCGTGTGCCGTTTCAAAAAGTGATCATTCAGAAAGCCTCTGTCTCCGTATCCTGCAATGCGGGCATCGGGACGATCGGCATTGCCTATCTGAAAAAGGGCAAAAAAGACGACTGGATTTAGCGGGCGCAAAAAGGCGGCTTCGGGCTGTTTCAGGAAACGGAGAATGCGATGAAAACGATCGATGAGGATATTAAAACCGGGCAGTTTGCCCGCGCTTATCTGTTGTATGGAGAAGAAAACTACTTAAAACAGCAGTATAAGCGAAAGCTGAAGGACGCGCTTGTGCCGCCGGATGACACGATGAATTTTTCGCGCTGCGAAGGGAAGGAAACGGATCCGCTGGCATTGATCGACCTGTCGGAAACGCTGCCTTTTTTTGCGGAACGCAGGCTGATTCTCATAGAAGACAGCGGGTTTTTCAAAAACAGTTCGGAGGAACTGGCAAAATATGTGCCGGATATTCCGCCGACGACTTGCATGGTGTTTGTGGAGCGTGAGGTGGATAAGCGCGGAAAGCTGTATAAGGCGGTAAATAAAACAGGCAGGGCAGTGGAATTTCCGTTTCAGAATGAGCAGATCTTAACGCGCTGGATTCTGGGGCGGCTGAAAAAAGAGCAGAAAAAGATCACGCAGCCGGTATTGAAAATGTTTCTGGAAAAGACCGGGACGGATATGGGAAATATCGACCGGGAACTGGAAAAACTGTTGTGCTATACGCTGGAAAAAGATGTGATAGAAGCTGCGGATATCGAAGCCGTCTGTACGGAGCGGATATCCAACCAGATTTTTGAGATGGTGAACGCGATCGGCAGGCGGGAGCGGAAACGCGCGCTTTCGCTGTATTATGACCTGCTCGCATTGAAGGAGCCCCCGATGCGGATTCTGTTTTTGATCTGCAGGCAGTTCCGCATTCTGCTGGATTTAAAATCGATGGGGCAGGCGCACATAGACAATAAGACAATGGCGCAGAGAGCCGGCATACCGCCGTTTGCTGTGAAGAAAAATCTGGAACAGGCGGCGGCGTTTTCTTTTGAAGAATTAAAGCGCGCCATACAGGAGGGCGTTGCATATGAAACGGACGTCAAAACAGGAAAACTGGCTGACCAGCTTGCAGTGGAACTTCTGATTGTGTCGGACGCCGGACGCGCAGCCGGGCAGGGCGTCGTCGCCCCGTCCGCTGCGCCGGTACAGGAAAAATAAAAAACCCGCCAACGGCGGGTTTTGTGTTATATGTTTCTCTGATTTCCTGATTCCGATTATGCCATTTTATTTACTGCTCGGGCTAATTTGGAAATTTTTCTGGAAGAAGTATTTTTGTGGTAAACACCCTTGGAAGTAGCTTTGGCAAGCTCGGATGTTGCGGCGATCAGCGCGCTTTTTGCAGCTTCTTTATCGTTTGCAGCAATCGCAGCCTCTACTTTTTTAATGGATGTTTTTACTTTTGAACGGATCGATTTGTTCCTTGCGGCTCTTTTTTCCGATACGCGGATTCTCTTCTTTGCAGATTTAATATTTGCCAATTGAAACACCTCCATTTGTAATGAAATTGGACGCTGCTCCGGGCAGCGGGCCCATGATTTGATTCATGATAGTTGAAACATAACCTGTTTCCGATAATGGCGTTCATTAAGCGGACACGGACGTGTTAATGAACACACTAATTTATAATAGATGAAGTGATTTGTTCTGTCAATACATAAAATGAAATTTTTTGTAAAAAATAGTAACAGTTCAGTTATCTGTTCCAGCTGGCTGGACGGTTACAAAAAATCACGCGAGGTTGGAAAGATGTATCAGGTTCGTACCGATTTAGCGCTGGAGGCGCGGGAAAAATTTGAAGAAGACAATGTGGAGATCAAAGGCGTGCGGCTTGAAGAGGAGCAGGCGGCGTCAGACATTCATATCAGCAGTGTCATTATTGAAACGGAAAACGGGGCAAAATCAATGGGGAAGCCGAAAGGGAACTATGTAACGCTTGAGGCGCCGGGCATGATCGAGGAAGACGACGGATATCACAGAGAGGTTTCCGTACAGCTGTCGAAAGCCTTAAAGCGGCTCCTGCCGCAGAAAAAAGATTTTACGACGCTCGTTGTCGGTCTGGGCAACCGCGAAGTGACGCCGGACTCCCTCGGCCCGCGCGTTGTCGACAATCTCTGTGTCACGAGGCATATTATCCGGGAATTTGGGAAATACGTGATCGGGGACAGCTGCCACAAATCCGTCAGCGGCATTGTGCCGGGCGTTATGGCGCAGACGGGCATGGAATCGATGGAGATTGTGCGCGGCATAAGCAAAGAGACTTCCCCGGACGTGATCATTGCCGTCGACGCGCTGGCGGCGCGAAGCACAAGGCGGCTGAACCGGACGATACAGATAACGGATACGGGCATTAACCCGGGTTCCGGCGTGGGAAACCACCGCCATGCGCTGAACAGTGAGAGCATCGGCGTCCCTGTTATCGCGATCGGGATTCCGACCGTCGTGGATGCGGCGACGATCGTTATAGACACCATGAATACGCTTCTGGGCGCACTGAGCCAGGCGGAACAGCTCCAGCGCATCGGCAGCTCTTATGAAAAACTGGACATGATGGAAAAATATGAACTGGTGCGGGAATTGCTTGCGCCGCAGCTGAATACACTGTATGTGACGCCGAAAGATATCGACGAGGCAGTAAAGCGCCTGAGTTTTACTGTTTCCGAGGGAATCAACCTCGCGCTGCAGAAAAAAGAAGAATGCGGTGAAGATGCATAAAAACCGGAGCGCGCGCATATACTGTATAGATTATACGTATTTTCCGGAAAATCAGATCCCGCAGGCGCGACCGGAAGCCGCGGGGAAATATGCAGTATATGCAGTCAGGGGGATAGAGGATGCATAACAGAAAAAAATATCTGGCGGGGCGGCGGGACCGTTTGGTCTGGCTGCTCATACTTATCGTGTCCTGCATTTATATCGCGGAAACTTCGGGCGGCGGGAAACATACGCTTTTCGACGCGTTCTGGCAGTCTGTGCAGTCAGATATTAATTATGAAATGATAAAGAGCAGTTTTCCGATGCTTGCCTATGACGCGTCCGCTTCCGGGCAGAAGACCGTTTATGATTATATTTCTGAGGGTATGGAGGATCTGCTGCCGATCTACGCATACGTCAGGCGGCAGGATGCGCAGTATGTGATGGGCGAGCTTATGGCGGGGGAGGAAGGCAGCGGCGGACAGGTGGCGGCGGATCTTTATCTGCAGGAGAATGACGCGCGGCAGGAAGAGATGGATCTCCAGGGGCTGCAGGGCGCGGACGCAGGGGATGCGGAGCCTGCGGCGGCGTCGGAAGGCGCGCGCGTAAAAACATATGACAGGCGCAAGCTTATGGATTTTGATTATCTGCTGCAGAATTTTTACCGCGTGGACAGCACGACGACGACAAACAGCAGCCAGCTGAACGCGGCGGAAATGCTGGCAAAAGATATGCGGGTGGATAAGGAGCGGGAGGGGCCGCAGATTCTGATTTACCATACGCATTCACAGGAACGGTTCGCGGATTCGCAGGATGCGTCGCAGTCCGTTGTGGGGCTGGGGGATTACTTGGCGGATATTTTGGAGAAAAAATACGGATACCGCGTTTTGCACCACAAGGGCAGCTATGACGTCCCTGACCGCGACAACGCCTATTCAAGGGCCGCCCCGGCGCTGGAAAAACTGCTTGCGGAGAACCCGCAGATCCAGGTCATCATCGACCTGCACAGGGACGGCGTGGCGGAAGGGACGCGGCTCGTTGAAAAGATAAATGGAAAAGATACGGCGACGATCATGTTTTTTAACGGGCTGAGCCATACGACGGCGCAGGGCGACATCGGTTATCTGGCAAACCCGAACCTGGCGGATAACCTTGCGTTTTCGTTTCAGATGCAGCTTGCGGCGGCGGAGTATTATCCGGGATTCTCCCGCTGCATTTATCTGAAAGGCTACCGTTATAATATGCAGTATCTTCCGAAGTCGCTGCTTGTGGAAGTCGGCGCGCAGACGAATACCTATCAGGAGGCCGTCAATGCGATGGAGCCGCTTGCGGACGTCTTAAATAAAGTGCTGGGCGGGGAGAGCCGGACTTAAAATCAGGGATATCTTTCATTGACAGGACGCTGAAATTCCCCTATACTGAAATTATCTGGAAATTAGATATACCGGTGAGCCAAAAGAGTATGCTTCGGCGTATAAAAAAGGAAAAGGAGAAAAAGGTATGAAAAAATATGGTTTTGGCATAGACGTCGGAGGGACGACGATTAAGATGAGCCTGTTTGAAATGACAGGGAAAATGCTTGATAAGTGGGAGATCCCGACGGATACAAAAAACCAGGGGAGTTCGATCCTGGACGATATTGCGGCGGCGGTTGAAGGGAAACTGAGTGAAAAAAAGATCGGAAAAGAGGACGTGGCGGGCATCGGCATCGGCGTTCCGGGGCCGGTGACAGGCAGCGCGGTCGTTATCCGGTGCGCGAACCTGGGCTGGGGGCGCGTGGATGTGGCGCAGGAACTGGGGGCAAAGACCGGGCTTCCTGTAAAAGTCGGCAATGATGCAAATATAGCGGCGCTCGGCGAAATGTGGCAGGGCGGCGGAAAAGGATATAAAAATGCCGTTATGGTCACGCTTGGCACAGGCGTTGGCGGCGGCATCATCATAGATGGAAAGATCGTCGAAGGCCCAAACGGCGCGGGCGGCGAAATCGGCCATATCTTTGTGGAGGAAAATGAGCCGGAGGCCTGTGGCTGCGGCAAACATGGCTGCCTTGAGCAGTATGCATCGGCGACAGGCGTAGTGCGGCTGGCAAACCGCGCGCTTGCGGCGGACGGACGCGCGTCTTCGCTGCGTTCTTTCGATAAGATAACGGCAAAAGATGTGTTTGACGCGGCAAAAGACAAGGATGCGGTTGCATTGGAGGTCGTAGAAAAAATGGGGAAGATTCTTGGGACCGCGCTTGCGAATGTGGCATGCGTCGTGGATCCGGAGGTGTTTGTGATCGGCGGCGGCGTGTCCAAGGCGGGGCCGATTCTGACGGACGTAATACAGAAATATTACATAGAGCGCGCCTTCCATGCCTGCAGAGACGCCAGATTTGCGCTCGCGACGCTTGGCAATGACGCGGGCGTATACGGCGGCGTGTCTTTGCTGCTGAACGGGGAAGATTAGGGGCCGGCCATGAAACTGATCATTCAGATCCCCTGCTATAACGAGGCGAAAACGCTGGAGATCGCGCTGAATGCTTTGCCGCGTCAGATCGAGGGCATTGATGCGATCGAGTATCTGATCATCAACGACGGAAGCGATGATGATACGGTGGAAGTCGCGCGCCGCTGGGGCGTGAATTATGTGGTGAATTTCCGCAAAAACCGCGGGCTTGCCAAAGGGTTTATGGCGGGACTGGACGCGTGCCTGCGCAATGGCGCGGACATTATCGTCAATACGGATGCGGACAACCAGTACGAGGGCGCGGACATTGAAAAGCTCGTGCGCCCGATCCTGGAAAAAAAGACGGACATTGTGATCGGCGAACGTCCGATTGATGAGATTGAAGATTTTTCGCCGCTGAAAAAAAAGCTGCAGCATTTTGGAAGCTGGGTTGTGCGCAAGGCGAGCCGTTCGGACATTCCGGACGCGCCGAGCGGCTTTCGCGCATACAGCCGGGAGGCGGCGATGCGTCTGAACGTGACAAATGAATATACGTATACGCTGGAAACAATTGTGCAGGCGGGCCGCACAAAAATCGCGATGGATTCCGTGCCGGTGCGCACAAATAAGGAGACGCGCCCGTCCAAGCTGATGAAAAGCATGACGGGGTATATTAAAAAATCGATTCTGACGATCGGCCATGTGTTTATGCTCTACAAGCCGCTGCAGTTTTTTGCGGCGATCGGAAGCGTCATTTTTTTCGCGGGCGTGGCGGTCGGCGTGCGTTTTCTGTATTATTATTTCCATGGAGCCGGGGGCGGGCATATCCAGTCGTTGATTTTAGCGGCGATCCTGCTGCTGCTCGGTTTCCAGACGGTCATCGTAGGGCTGCTTGCGGATGTCATCGCGTCGAATCGGAAAATCCTTGAGGACGTGCAGTACCATGTGCGGAAAATGGACTATGACGGGGTAAGGCTTTCGGAAAAAAACGGGGAAGACAGTCAATGAAAAATAAAAAGAAATATATAAAAGCATTGGGTAATGCGGTTTCCGCATTATCCATTCTTTTCATTACAGCGGCATTGCTGCGGATCGATCTCAGCGGCATTTCCATAAAAAACATACCGCTTTTTTTATTGCTCTGCGCCGCCTGCATTGCCATCAAGACAGCGACGGTTTACCTGATGGGGAGCGCATGGCGCCGCTGGCTGGAATTTTTTTCCGGGCGCCGCTGTGACCGGAAGGAAGCGATGCGCGTTTATGCAAAGGCAAATATCGGGAAATACCTGCCGGGAAATGTCATGCATTATGTAGAGCGGAATCTGTTTGCGGGCAGGCTGGAGCTGTCGCAAAAGCAGATCGCGGGGGCAAGCCTGATCGAAGTGTGCAGCCTGATTCTGGCGGCATTATTGCTTGGCGTAACAGCCGCGTTCCGGCAGCTGGAACAGGCGGTCTCTGCGGCGCTGCAGGCCGTTTCGCTGCCGCGCGGCGTGTCTGTAGCGCTTGTTTTATCCGCAGCGGCAGCCGGGATGCTGGCGATGGTTTATCTGTACCGAAAGAAACTGGGAGAAGCCCGAAAAAAAGGTTTTGTAAAAAATTTCCTGGCCTGCTTTCTGACGTATCTGCTTGTGCTTGCCATGCTTGGTGCAATCCTGGTATTTTTATACGGATACCAGATAGCGGCGCCGTCGCCCGGGGACGCGCTGCAGATGATATCCGCGTATATCATTGCGTGGGTATTGGGGTTTGTCGTGCCGGGCGCGCCGGGCGGCATTGGCGTGCGGGAGCTTGTGCTGACGCTGCTGCTGACGCCGCTTATGGGACAGGACAACATCGTTATGCTTGGCGTGCTGCACCGCCTGATTACGGTGGCGGGGGATTTTGCCGCGTATGCGCTGCGCGGGGTATTGTCTGAAAAATGTTCCACGTGAAACAAGTTCACAAACAATAAAGCCCTGCTCATGCTTCTGTGTGAGCATT
>CANQQG010000007.1 GCA_947625875.1 uncultured Lachnospiraceae bacterium | reverse complement strand
TTGACATTTCCCAGACGGACGGGGAGCCGCTGCCGGAACTGGAAACGAAGGAGCTTGGAGTGGAAAAAACAGACGAGCCAGACGACCGGCTACCAGATCCAGTACTCCACGAAAAATTAATTCTCCGCAGAAAAAAATTGACTATTCCCCTCAAAATGTCTATAATAAAAATATCTATGCACTAAAGCTTGCATTGTGCAGGATGATAGGCCGCAGGAACGGTTGGAGGAATGAAGTACATGATAAAAAGCATGACAGGCTTCGGCAGGTGCGAAAACATAAAGGAAAAAAGAAAGCTGGCTGTGGAGATACGGGCGGTAAACCACCGTTATCTGGATATCAGCGTGAAAATGCCAAAAAAGTTAAGCCATCTGGAGAGCAATGTGCGCACGATCCTGAAAGATTACGCACAGCGCGGCAAAGTAGATGTCTATGTGGCTTATGAGGATACGCTGGATACTGCGTTTGCCCTGCATTACAATGAGACGCTGGCCGGTGAATATATGCGTTATTTCCAGCAAATGGCGCAGACGTTCTCTTTGGAAAAGGACATCAGCGTCAGCACACTGGCGCGGATGCCGGAGGTCTTTACGATGACAGAGCAGGATGCGGACGATACGCAGCTTGCTGCATTATTGGAGGAAACGGTACACAGCGCGGCGAAGCAGTTTGTGGCGTCCAGGGTTGCGGAAGGCGAGCGTTTAAAAGAGGATATGCTCGGTAAATTAGAGCGGATGCTTGCCAATGTTGATTACATTGAGGAACGCAGCCCGCAGGTGATCGCGGCATACCGCCAAATGCTGGAAACCAAAGTGCGGGAACTGCTGGATAATAAACAGCTTGATGAAAGCAGGCTGATTATGGAAGTTACGCTGTTTGCAGATAAGATCTGCGTGGATGAAGAAACGGTGCGCCTGCGCAGCCATATAGAGGCGGTCCGGGACGCGCTGCTGGACGGCGGCAGCGTCGGCAGGAAACTGGATTTCATCGCGCAGGAGATGAACCGCGAGGCGAATACGATCCTCTCGAAAGCGAATGACAGTTCCATTTCGGATGCGGGGATTGAATTAAAGACTTCCATAGAAAAAATACGGGAACAGATACAGAACATAGAGTGATCGATATAAAAGGTGCGCGTATGTCAAAATTAATCAATATCGGATTTGGAAACGTTGTAAATACAGAAAAGATCCTGTGTATCATTACGCCGGATTCCGCGCCCGCAAAGCGGCAGATCCAGCGGGCCAAAGAGGAAAACCGCCTGATCGACGCCACACAGGGGCGCCGCACCCGGGGCGTGATCTTTACAACGAGTAATAATATCATTATCTCCGCCCTGCAGCCGGACACGCTGGCGGGCCGTTTCGGGGCGGAAGAGCGGACAGAGGTGTAAAATGGAAAAGAAAAACAGGGGCGTCCTTGCCGTTGTGTCAGGGTTTTCCGGCGCGGGTAAAGGGACGATCATGAAGGAACTGCTTGCGCAGTATCCGGATCAGTACGCGTTGTCTGTCTCAGCGACGACGCGGGAGCCGCGTCCGGGCGAGACGGACGGACAGGAATATTTTTTTGTTTCCGACGAGCGTTTCCGGGAAATGATCGCACAGGAAGAGCTGTTGGAATATGCGGGTTATGTAAACCATTATTACGGGACGCCGAAAGCCTATGTTATGGAGCAGTTAGACGCGGGAAAAGACGTTATTCTGGAGATTGAAATACAGGGGGCGCTGAAAATCCGCAAAAAATTTCCGGATACGCTTCTGCTGTTTATTTCCGCGCCGGATGCAAAGACATTGCAGGAACGTCTCTCCGGCAGGGGGACAGAAGATGAGGGGACGGTTGCAAAACGTCTTTCAAGGGCCTGCGAGGAATCCGAAGGCATTGAAGCGTATGATTATTTTGTCGTCAATGACGAATTGGGCAAGTGCGTCGCACAGGTGCATGGCATAATACAGAATGAACATGCCCGCGTCGCGCGCAATTTAGAAAAAATCGCTCAGATACGGGCGGAACTGAAAGCGTTTGAAAGGAGATAATGATTATGATACATCCATCTTATGTGGAGCTTATGCAGGTGGTAAACAGCGATACGGAGGAGATCGGGGAAGAGCCGGTGGTAAACAGCCGTTACTCGATCGTGATCGCTACCGCAAAGCGCGCGCGCCAGATCATTGCGGGCGATGAGCCGATGGTCGTGCGTTCCGGCGGGAAAAAGCCGCTTTCCCTTGCGGTGCAGGAACTGTACGAAGGCAAGGTAAAGATCGTTGGGGAAGATGATTCCTTAGAGGAAGAGATTGATTAAGAAAAGGGGCTGTGCCGCCGCACAGCCTATCTTTCTATGCGCATGGCGCGGAAAGGAAAACGATTCAAATGAAGCTTTTTTTCGTATCTTTGGGATGTGATAAAAACCTGGTGGATTCCGAATTTATGCTTGGCATGCTGCAGGATGCGGGCGTGGAGATCACAGATGACGAGACAGAGGCGGACGCGATTGTGATCAATACCTGCTGCTTCATCAATGACGCAAAAGAAGAAAGCATCCAGACGATCCTGGAAATGGCGCGATATAAGACGGAGGGGAATTGCAAAGCCCTGCTTGTGACCGGCTGCCTTGCGCAGCGCTACCAAAAGGAGATCCGTCAGGAAATTCCGGAGATTGACGCTGTGCTCGGGACAAATTCCTGTGATGATATCGTCCATGCGTTACAGTGCGCGCTGCATGGCGGCGGTTATGAAAATTTCAGCGCTTTAAAAGGGCTGCCGCGCATGAGGGCAAAGAGGCGTATCACAACGGGAGGCCATTATGCGTTTTTAAAAATCGCGGAGGGATGCAGCAAACACTGTACGTACTGCGTGATCCCTTCTGTCCGCGGCGAATACCGGAGCATCCCCTTGGAAGAACTGTCCGCACAAGCAAAAGAGCTCGCGGAGGCGGGCGTAAAAGAGCTGATCCTGGTCGCGCAGGAGACGACGCTTTACGGGATGGATTTATACGGGGAGAAGTCTCTTCCGCGCCTGCTGGACGCATTAAATGAAATCCCCGGTTTATACTGGATCCGTATTCTGTACTGTTATCCGGAAGAGATTGACGATGCGCTGATCGCAGCCATCAAACGGAATAAAAAAGTCTGCCATTATCTGGACATGCCGATCCAGCATGCAAATGATACGATCTTACGCCGCATGGGACGGCGGACGGATCAGGAGAGCATCCGAAACGTCATACAAAAGCTGCGGCGGGAGATTCCTGATATCTGCCTGCGGACAACGCTGATCTGCGGTTTCCCCGGGGAAACGCAGGAGCAGCACGAGGAGCTGATGGCGTTTATAAATGAAATGGAGTTTGACCGGCTTGGCGTATTTACCTACTCACCGGAGGAAGGGACGCCCGCCGCGGAATTTCCGGATCAGATCGATGAGGAGACAAAGCTGGACTGGAAAGACGAAGCGATGGAACTGGAGCAGGAGATCATTTTTGATAAAACCGCAGATTTAAAAGGGACTAAGACCGTTGCGTTTGTGGAGGGCTATCTGCCCGAGGAGCATGTATATGTCGGAAGGACTTACCGCGACGCGCCGGATATCGACGGTTATGTGTTCATCACATCTGATACGGAGCTTATGACGGGCGATCTGGCAAACGTCCGCATTACGGGTTCGGTGGATTATGACCTGACGGCGGAATTGCTTTTCTGAGTACAATATAAGGAGAGAGGAGAAAACCTATGACTATGAACCTGCCAAATAAACTGACCATGTTTCGCGTGATATTAATTCCTTTTTTTGTGTTTTTCCTGTTAGCGCCTTTTTTTCCGGGTTACGGGAATTATGTCGCGGTGGCGGTTTTTATTGTGGCAAGCCTGACAGACCTGCTGGACGGGTATATCGCAAGGCGGTGCCATATGGTGACAAATTTTGGGAAATTTATGGATCCGCTGGCGGACAAGCTGCTGGTATGCTCGGCGCTCATCTGCCTGGTGGAATTGAAAAAATTAGCGGCGTGGATCGTTATCATCATTATTGCGAGAGAGTTTATCATCAGCGGATTCCGCCTGATCGCGGCGGAACAGCAGATTGTTATCGCTGCAAGCTACTGGGGGAAATTTAAAACAACGTTCCAGATGCTTATGATCATCGTGCTGATCCTGGACGTCGACCGGCCGTTTTTTGGCATCCTCGGTACGGCGCTTACGTATATTGCGCTGATTTTGACGGTTATATCGCTCTGTGATTATATCTATCATAATAAAGATGTTTTAAAGGAACAAAAATAAAAATCAAAATGGAAAGGAATCAGGATGCGATGGAACGGGAGTATACGTTAGAAGAGCGTGTCGCTTCGCTGCTCATTGGGCGCGGGATGGCGGCAACGACCGCGGAATCCTGTACAGGCGGGCTGCTTGCGGGGCGGCTGATCAATGTCTCCGGCATATCGGATGTTTATAAGGAAGGGTACATTACGTATTCGAATGAAGCGAAGCGCAGGCTGCTGGGCGTGTCGCAGGAAACGTTAAGCAATGATGGCGCGGTCAGTGAGGCGTGTGCGGCGGAAATGGCGCGGGGAGCGGCGAAAGCGGCCCGCGCACAGGCGGCGCTTGCCACGACAGGGATTGCCGGACCGGAAGGCGGCACAGACGAGAAACCGGTCGGGCTTGTGTATATCGGCTGTTATGTAAATGGCAAGACGGCGGTGGAACGCCACGTATTTGCGGGCGAGCGCAGGCAGGTGCGGGAGATGGCTGTGGAAGCCGCATTATATTTGTTGGAACGGATGCTTTTAAAAACGCAGGAACAGTAAAGGAGAATCGTATGCGTATTATTGCAGGGACGGCGCGCAGCCTCCCGTTAAAAACACCGGAAGGAATTGATACGCGGCCGACGAGCGACCGCATAAAAGAAACACTGTTTAATATGATACAGGCGGATATGCCGGGCTGTTATTTTCTGGATCTGTTTGCCGGGAGCGGGCAGATCGGGCTGGAAGCGCTCAGCCGCGGCGCGGCTTATGCGGTATTTGCAGATCACAGCAAAAAGGCGTGCGCCTGCATTGAGCAGAATATAAAATTTACCCATATGGAACAAAAGGCGCGCCTGCTGATGATGGACGTCCTTGCGGCAATGCGTTCGCTGGAAGGCAGTTTCCGTTTTGATTATGTGTTTGTTGATCCGCCTTATAACGGGCAATATGAAAAAAATACGCTTGCCTATCTGAAAAACAGCGCGATCTTAAAAGACAGCGGCACAGTGATTGTGGAGGCGTCGCTGGAAACGGATTTTTCTTATGCCGCCGAGCTTGGTTTTGTGATTAGAAAAGAAAAAAATTATAAGACGAACAAACATATTTTTCTTACAAAAGAGGGCTGATATGAGAAGAGCGATTTACCCGGGAAGCTTCGATCCGGTCACAAACGGGCATCTTGACATGATCGGGCGTTCCGCAAAGCTTGTGGATGAGCTGGTCGTCGGCGTACTGAACAACAGTGCAAAAAATGCATTGTTTTCTGTGGATGAACGTGTTAGTATGTTAGAGGAGATGACTTCTCATCTTGAGAATGTAAAAATCGGTTCGTTTCGCGGGCTGCTGGTTGATTATGCAAAAAGCATCAGCGCTACGATCATCATCCGCGGCCTGCGCGCCGTAACGGATTTTGAATACGAATTGCAGATCGCGCAGACAAACCATGAGGTGGATACCGATATAGAAACGATTTTTTTAACGACACGTCTGGAATATGCATACCTTAGTTCCACGATCGTGAAAGAGTTTGCATCGTATGGGGGAGATATTTCGCATTTCGTGCCGGAGCAGCTTGCCGGGCGCATTTATGCGAAATATGGCGTTAAAAAATACGAATAAGGAGTGTTACACATGAGCAGTAATATTGACCAGATCATAGAGGAAATTGAGGACTATATTGATAACTGTAAGTTCCAGCCGCTTTCAAATACAAGGATATTAGTAAATAAAGCCGAGATACAGGAGCTGATTCAGGATCTGCGCCAGAAAACGCCGGAAGAGGTAAAGCGCTACCAGAAGATCATCAGCAATAAGGAGGCGATCCTTGCCGACGCGCAGGCAAAGGCGGATGCGATCATCTCACAGGCGCAGCTGCAGAAAAACGAACTGGTCAGGGAGCACCAGATCATGCAGCAGGCTTATGCCCAGGCGAATGAGGTGGTCGGGATCGCCCAGAAACAGGCGCAGGAGATCATGGACAAGGCGACCAGCGACGCGAATGAGATCCGTTCCGGCGCGGTTGCCTATACCGACAATGTGCTGCGTCTGATCGAACGGACGCTGACGGATTCCCTCAGTATCTTTAAGACAAATTTCCTGCAGCTCAGTTCCTCTTTGCAGAAAACACTGGACACCGTATCGGCGAACCGGGCGGAACTGGTCGCCATGGAAGAGGATATGGGCGCACCGGCGCAGCCGCAGGAACAGCCGCAGCAGCGCGCACAGCAGGAGCAGGCGCAGCAAGAACCGCAGGCGGCGGAAAATGAGCCGCAGGGACAGCAATAAATAAAGTTCAGAGAATGCCGGACGCTGTGGCAAGCGCGGCGAGCAGCGCGCAGATCCCTGTCTGGAACAGCCGGAAACCCAGATAAAACCGCATGGATATATCCGTATTTTTTATCATGGACGCTGTCTGCGCAAACCCGCTCAGCCCGCCAAAAGCGGTAATGCCTATGATAAGCGGGTAACGGACGGAGAGCGGGTAAGGGCTTTCAGCAATGACGTGGATGCCGTTTGTCACCTCGGCAACGCCGGAGACCAGCATATGGAGCCTGTCATGGCTTCCCGCCGCGTGTGCGCACATCTGTGACAGCAGGGAGAACAGCATAATATAAGCACCGAGTTTTAAGAGCGTTTCAAATCCGTTCATAATGCCGGCGTCAATGATGCGGAAATTCAGCCCCGAAGCGGATGCGGCAGTTGTTTTTACCGATTTTGCGCTCTGTCTGGACAGCAGGCACAGCCCGGCGACGAGAGAAGGCGCATATAAAATAAGATATGTGAGCCAGATGTTCCGGTGCAGGCCGAGCGAGGAAATGAGCAGATAGCTGCTCACAAAAACAGGGCTGATATTATTGCACATCGCGCAGAGGATATTCGCCTCGCCTCTGGTGAGTTTCCCTTCGCGGTACAGGTCGGCGGTTGTCTTTGCGCCGAGCGGGAAACCGAACAGGAAACCGGCTGCGATCGGATAGGCCGCATGCGGATGTCCAAACAGCAGTCTGTTTAACAGCGGGTGGAAAAAGCGAATGATATCATCCAGATAGCCGGACTGTATGAGGATATTTGAAAAAATTGTAAATGGCAGCAGCGCAGGCAGGATATTTTCATACCACAGAACCAGCCCGTTTGCGGCGGCAAGGACGCTCTCGGACGGATAAAATAATATGAATAGGATAAACAGCAGGATAATAAGTATAGATAACCTTTTTTTCATGTCAGCACGTATTTTTTTATTTAATATACGCGGCTGCCGGAGGAAACATGAGTCGGAAACGTATCTTTTATCTGGTTCTGCTGTTTTTTATTGTATTTGCCGATCTGCACATGCTGCACCGTTTGGAAGAAGGGCGCGGCAGATACCGGCAGTCACAGCTCCATGACACAGAGACGTCGCTTGCCACACTGCGCGCGTTTGCCTTTGACGCGGCGGACTACAAAACAATCTGTAACTTTGACGCCCCGAAACGGGAGACGGAAGAATATATGCTTGCCTGCATTTTTTGCCGGAGCGCGGAGAAAAAACGGCTGGAGCAGTGGTGCGTGACAGAGCGGCAGGCGGAACCGGAACGTTATGAGGCGTACTGCCGGATCGTAAAACAGCTGCTGACGGAAACAGACGCTGTATATTTTCCTGTCCCTGCGTCAGTCAACAACCCGCAGGCGGCGGTGTCTTATGAAAACAGCTGGCAGTATGAGCGGACGTATGGCGGGAACCGCGGCCATGAGGGGACGGATATCATGGCGTCCATACAGCAGCGCGGCTACTATCCGGTCGTGAGCGCAAGCGAAGGCACAGTGGAAAAGATCGGCTGGCTGCCAAAGGGCGGCTACCGGATCGGCGTAAGGAGTCCGAACGGCGTTTATTATTATTATGCGCATTTAGCGGAGTATGAGGACGGCATAACGGAGGGGACGGCGCTTGCGGCGGGGCAGCTCATTGGCTATATGGGCGATACCGGGTACAGCGAGGTGGAAGGGACGACGGGGAATTTTCCGGTGCATCTGCATTTTGGAATGTATTTGAATGACGCGCAGGGCGTGGAAGTCAGCTTCAACCCGTACAGCCTGCTGCAGCTTTTGGAAGAAAACCGTTTGAAATATGTTTACCAAAAATCCAGTTGACGGTCGGAAGGCGGGATTTATGCGTTTAGATAAATTTCTTGCAGATATGGGCTGCGGCACGCGCAGCAGATTAAAAAACGATATCCGGAAAGGGGCTGTGGCAGTCAATGGGGAAACCGTAAAAAAAGCGGATCTCCAGGTGTCGCCCGAAACGGACGAGGTCTGTTATCAGGGCAGGAAGCTCACTTATGTAAAAATGGAATACTATATGCTGAATAAACCCGCGGGATGCGTCAGCGCGACAGAAGATCCGGTGCATAAGACCGCCCTTTCTTATATTGACAGCGTGCGGAAGGACTTGTTTCCGGTCGGCAGGCTGGACATTGATACAGAAGGGCTGTTATTGGTCACAAACGACGGCGCGCTTGCGCATGAGCTGCTCTCGCCGAAAAAGCATATGCCAAAGACTTATTATGCGGAAGTGGACGGCGCGATAACGCCGCAGGACATTGCGCTGTTTGCGGCAGGCATGGATATCGGGGAGAAACGCCCGACGCTTCCTGCGGAGCTTACGGTGTTATCCGCCGGAGCTGTTTTTCGGGCGGAGGTTACGGTATATGAGGGGAAATTTCATCAGGTCAAACGCATGTTTGAAAAGACAGGCAAGTATGTCCGCTATCTGAAACGCATTTCCTTTTGCGGCTTAAAACTGGACGGGCGGCTTGCGCCGGGCGAATACCGCAGTTTGACAAAAGACGAACTGGCGCTTTTGCGGGCAGAGCATAAGGAGCGGTTATAATGGCAGGATTTTTACCAATTTGTAGAGAAGATATGGAGCGGCAGGGCATCCGCCGGTTTGATTTTGTGTATGTCATTGGGGACGCTTATGTAGACCATCCATCGTTTGGACACGCCATCATCAGCCGGCTCTTGCAGGCGCATGGCTATCAGGTCGGCATTCTTTCGCAGCCCGACTGGAAAGATCCCGAAAGCATCGCTGTTTATGGCGAGCCGCGTTTGGGCTTTCTTGTGACGGGCGGAAATATGGACTCAATGGTAAACCATTACAGCGTTTCAAAAAGGCGGCGGGAAACAGACGCGTTTACGCCGGGCGGCGTTATGGGGAAACGGCCGGATTATGCAACAATCGTCTACTGCAACCTTATCCGCCGCACTTATAAGCAGACGCCGATCATCATTGGCGGGATTGAGGCGTCGCTGCGCAGGCTGGGGCATTATGATTACTGGTCGGATAAAGTGCGCCGCTCCATCCTGCTCGACTCCGGCGCGGATCTGATCAGCTACGGCATGGGCGAGCGGAGCATTCTGGAGATCGCGGACGCGCTCGCCGCGGGAATCGACGTTAAGGATCTTACGTATATCGCGGGAACGGTATTTAAGACAAAAGACAGTGAGATGCTGAAAGACGCCGTATGCCTGCCGTCTTTTGAGGAGATCCGAACGGATAAGGCCGCCTATGCGCGGAGTTTTTATACCCAGTATTGCAATACGGATCCGTTTCAGGGAAAACGGCTTGCGGAAACATATCCAAACGGCGTGACGGTCGTGCAGAACCCGCCCGCGAAGCCGCTTTCGCAGATAGAAATGGACGATATCTACGCGCTGCCGTATATGCGCGCATACCATCCGTCTTATGAGGCGGCGGGCGGCGTTCCCGCAATTGCGGAAGTGAAATTCAGCCTGGTCAGCAGCCGCGGCTGTTTCGGCGGCTGCAATTTCTGCGCGCTGACATTCCATCAGGGGCGCATCGTCCAGACGCGGAGCCATGATTCCATCATAGAAGAGGCAAAGCAATTGATAAAGGATAAGGATTTTAAAGGCTATATCCATGACGTGGGCGGCCCGACGGCGAATTTCCGCCAGCCGTCCTGTCAAAAACAGCTGAAAAACGGCGTCTGCGCAAATAAACAGTGCCTGTTTCCGTCGCCCTGCAAAAACCTGACGGTCGACCATTCGGATTATCTGTCATTGCTGCGGAAGCTGCGGGAATTAGACGGGGTAAAAAAGGTCTTTATCCGCTCCGGCATCCGGTATGATTATCTGATCTACGATAAAGACCAGCGTTTTTTGCAGGAGCTTTGCGAATATCATGTCAGCGGACAGCTAAAAGTCGCGCCGGAGCATATTTCCAATGCGACGCTTGAAAAAATGGGCAAGCCGTCTGTGGAGGTCTACCGGAAATTTGTGCGGGCTTATGAGCATATGAACCGGAAATTGAATAAAAAACAGTACCTTGTGCCGTATCTGATGTCTTCGCATCCGGGTTCTACGTTAAAAGAGGCGGTAGAGCTTGCGGAGTTTCTGCGCGATATCGGCTATATGCCGCAGCAGGTGCAGGACTTTTACCCGACGCCGTCTACGATCTCTACGTGTATGTATTACACCGGGCTGGACCCGCGCACGATGGAGCCGGTCTATGTGGCGCGCAACCCGCATGAGAAAGCGATGCAGCGCGCGCTTATCCAGTACGGCAACCCGAAAAACTATGCGCTGGTGCGGGAGGCGCTTGTGAAAGCGGGGCGTATGGATCTGATCGGGTTTGATAAAAAATGCCTGCTGCGCCCGCGCGGCGGAAAACAGGCCGCGGATAAAAAAACGGCCGGGAACGGGAAGAGCGGCAATAAAAAGGAGATAAAAAAGAAAAAGACGATCCGGAACGTGCATAAGAAACATTCCTGAAACCGGGCCGGATGGCTGTATTTTTGTAAAAAGGAAAGAAAAAGATGAAAGAATTTCAGATCAAACCAAACGAAGCGAACCAGCGGTTCGATAAATATCTGCACAAGCTGCTGCCGCAGGCTCCGAACAGTTTCCTGTATAAAATGCTGCGCAAAAAAAATATTGTTTTAAATGAAAAAAAGGCGACCGGAAAAGAGCAGATATCCGCGGGCGATATGGTAAAATTGTTTTTGTCGGATGAAACGTTTGAAAAATTCCATGTTTCGGACAGGCCCGCCGTTTCTGTGCCGCCGCGCGCGGCGGGCCGCGTAAATCTGGATATCGTATATGAAGACGCGGATATCCTGATCATCAATAAACCATGCGGGATGCTTTCGCAAAAGGCAAACGCATCGGATATTTCTGCAAATGACCTCGTACTGCAGTATCTGCTCGATACGGGGTGTGTGACGGCGGAAGACCTGCAGACGTTCCGCCCTTCGATCTGCAACCGCTTAGACAGGAATACATCGGGGCTTTTGATCGCCGGGAAGACGCTCGCCGGCCTGCAGGACATTTCGGAGCAGATTCGGGAGCGGCGCATAGATAAATACTATCATTGTATCGTAAACGGCGTTTTGCGCGCAAAGACGCCGCAGCAATTGTGCGGGTATTTATATAAAGACCATAAGGATAACCGGGTGCAGGTTTCCAGAAAACCGCTCAAAGACGGACAGTACATTGAAACGGAATATAAAACTGTGCGTCTGTATGGCGCCTGCACTTTACTGGAAGTCCGTCTGATTACCGGACGTTCCCATCAGATCCGCGCCCACCTTGCGGCGATCGGGCATCCGGTGATCGGCGATTCAAAATATGGCGATCCGGACGTGAATGCTTATTACAAGAGAAACGCCCATATTCGCCATCAGCTGCTCCATGCAAACCGTCTGCGGCTGGCGGACGGACGTGAATTTTGTGCGCCGCTGACGGAAGATTTCCGGAAGATGGAGGCGTTTTTGGAGGAAAGCAGGCCGTAAAATGATACCGAGAAAGGACTCCCCATGCCTACATGGAATTCGCGCGGGCTGCGCGGCTCAACGTTAGAAGAATACATAAACCGCACAAACGAGAAGTATATGGCGCACCACCTTGCCCTGATCCAGAAGGTGCCGACGCCGATCACGCCGGTCAATATCGACCACGATACGCGTCAGATCACGCTGGCTTATTTTGAGCAGAAAAGTACGGTTGATTATATCGGCGTCGTACAGGGCATTCCGGTCTGTTTTGACGCGAAAGAATGCCGGACGGATACCTTTCCGCTGCAGAATATTCACGCGCACCAAGTCAGCTTCATGCAGGAATTTGAACGGCAGGGCGGCGTGGCGTTTTTTTTGATCTTTTATGCCGGACGGGATATTTTTTATTATCTGCGGCTGGATAAACTGACCGAATTCTGGGAACGGGCGCAAAGCGGCGGGCGCAAAAGCTTCCGGTATGAGGAACTGGAAGAAGAATTTTTTTTCCGATCCGGAAATGGCGTGCTCGTCCCGTATCTGGACGCTTTACAGAAAGATTTAATGCGAAAAGATTGACAAAGTATACCAAATCAAATATAATGTTTACAGTTTGTTGCATTAGCACGTTACCAGACTAAAGCGTATGCGCCAAATGCACAGGAATACGATTGCGTTTTTACGAAAAATGGAGGCATATATGAAACAGCAGTTATTACATACGCCCGAAGGCGTCAGGGATATTTACAACGGCGAGTGCGAAAGGAAATTATATCTGGAAGATAAGCTGCACAGCGCGCTGATGTCCTACGGATACCATCCGATCCAGACGCCGTCGTTTGAATTTTTTGATATATTCGGAAAAGAAGTAGGCACGATCAAATCAAAAGAATTATATAAATTTTTTGACCGCGAGGGGAATACGCTTGTATTGCGGCCGGATATTACGCCGTCCATCGCGCGCGCCGTTGCAAAATATTATATGGAAGAAGATATGCCAATCCGTTTTTGCTACCTGGGCAACACCTTTATCAATACGAGCAGCCTGCAGGGGCGGCTGAAAGAGTGTACACAGCTTGGCGCGGAGCTGGTCGGTGATAATACGGTGGACGCGGATGCGGAGATGCTCTCCATGCTGGTGGAATGCCTGCAGATCGCGGGATTAAAAGAATTTCAGATCAGCGTCGGGCATACCGGCATTTTGAGCGGCCTGATTGAGGCGGCGGGGTTAGACGAGGAAGAAGAGGAAGCGCTGCGCGGCCTGATTTCCAACCATAATTTTTTTGGCGTCATTGAGTTTATTGAAAAAAAACGCCTGGAAAAAGAATTAAAAGAGCTGTTTTCTTCTCTGGGGGTGATCTACCAGTCCGCGGAAGAATTAAAGCGTGCAAAAGAGCTGTCGGAAAAATATCCGAAAGTGCATGGCGCGATCTGTTATCTGGAAAAATTACAATCGCTGTTTTTATTGTACGGCATTGATAAGTACATCAGCTTTGAATTCAGCGTCATCAGCCCCTATGAATATTATACCGGGATTTTATTTAATGGCTACACCTTTGGCAGCGGCGAGCCGATCGCAAAGGGCGGGCGGTATGATAACCTGTTGAAGCATTTTGGGAAAGATGCGCCGTCCATCGGTTTTGCGATCGTCATCGACCAGCTGATGGCCGCGCTCTCCAGACAGAAAACACAGATCCCCGCAAAACAGAACAACCAGCTGATCGTATATGATGAGCCACACCGCGAAGACGCGATCATCTGTGCGCGGAAACAACGCGCGGCGGGCTGCAATGTGGAGCTGATCTTAAAGGCGGCGGATAAAAACCGGGCGGACTATGAAGCCTATGCTGTGCGCAATGAGATCGGACGGCTGCAATTTATGTTGGGAGAGTAGACAGAAAATGGAAGATACAAGATATTTGACATTTGCCCTCGGAAAAGGGCGGCTTGCAAAAAAGACACTGGAATTATTTGAAAAGATCGGCATCACCTGCGAGTCTATGAAAGACTCCGCCACGAGGAAGCTGATTTTTGTAAATGAAGATTTAAAATTTCGGTTTTTCCTCGCAAAAGGGCCGGATGTGCCGACTTATGTGGAGTATGGGGCGGCGGACATCGGCGTTGTCGGGGAAGATACGATACTCGAAGAGAACCGGAATATCTACGAAGTGCTTGATTTGGGGTTCGGAAAATGCCGCATGTGCGTCTGCGGGCCAAAAGATGCAAAGGAGCTTTTGCAGCACCATGAGCTGATACGGGTTGCGTCAAAATATCCGCGTATTGCGAAAGAATATTTTTATAACAAAAAATACCAGACGGTTGAGATCATAAAATTAAACGGCTCGATTGAGCTTGCGCCGATCGTCGGATTGTCGGAAGTGATCGTGGATATCGTAGAGACCGGCTCCACGCTGCGCGAAAACGGGCTGGACGTATTGGAAGAAGTCTGCCCGCTGTCCGCGCGCATGGTCGTCAACCCGGTCAGCATGAAAATGGAAAATGAGCGCATTACCCGCCTGATCACTGCATTGCGGGAAGAATTGGACAAGGAGTGAATGCCATGAGGATCGTAAAACTGACCAGAGAATCAAGGGGCAGTATTTTAGAAAATCTGTTAAAGCGCAGCCCGAACCGTTACGGGGAATATGAAGGGCGCGTAAACGACATCATTGAAAATGTGCGGTCAAAACGAGATGAAGCCGTATTTTCTTATACAAAGCAATTTGACGGGGCGGATATAAACGCCGGAAATATCCGGGTTACGGAAGACGAGATCGCGGACGCTTACAAAAAAGCCGATCCTTCTCTGATCGAAGTGATCCGTAAATCGTTGGTCAATATCAGGCGTTACCACGAAAAGCAGCGCCAGTATTCGTGGTTTGATTCTGAGGAAAGCGGGATTATACTGGGCCAGAAAGTGACGCCGCTGCAGACCGTCGGCGTCTATGTGCCGGGCGGCAAAGCGGTCTACCCGTCTTCGGTGCTTATGAATATCGTCCCTGCAAAGGTGGCCGGCGTAAAAAATATCATTATGGCGACGCCGCCTGACAAAAACGGGAACGTAAACCCGTCTACGCTGGTAGCGGCGAAAGAGGCGGGCGCGGACGCGGTTTATAAGGCGGGCGGCGCACAGGCGGTCGCCGCCATGGCGTTTGGCACGCAGAGCATACCGAAAGTGGATAAGATCGTAGGGCCGGGCAATATTTATGTCGCGCTTGCGAAAAAAGCCGTTTTTGGCCATGTCAGCATTGATTCCGTCGCGGGGCCGAGCGAGATTCTCGTGCTTGCAGATGAAACGGCTGACCCGAAATACGTGGCGGCCGACCTGCTCTCACAGGCGGAGCATGACGAAATGGCGTCCGCCATTTTGATCACGACTTCAGAGCCGCTTGCCGAAGCAGTCTCTGAAAAAGCGGCGGCGTTTACGGCAGAGCTCTCCCGCAGGGAGATCATCCAAAAATCGCTGGACAATTACGGCTATATCCTTGTCGCGGAGACATTGGAAGAAGCGGTGGAAGCGGCAAATGAGATTGCCTCCGAGCATTTGGAGATCATGACGGCGAATCCGTTTGAAGTCATGACAAAGATCCGGAATGCGGGCGCGATCTTTATCGGGCCTTACAGCTCCGAGCCGCTGGGGGATTATTTTGCGGGGCCAAACCATGTCCTTCCGACCAATGGGACGGCGAAGTTTTTCTCCGCGCTTGGCGTAGACGACTTCATCAAAAAATCAAGCATTATTTCGTATTCAAGGGAAGCGCTAAAACCGGTTTATCAGGATATCGTGCAGTTTGCAGAATGCGAACAGCTGACCGCACACGCCAATTCGATCCGTATCCGTTTTGAAGACAGGGATTAGAAATGGACAATTAGAATCAGAAAGGTTAGGTTTTTATGAAATGGAACAGAAAATATTAGCGGCGACGCTGTTTTTAAAAGACGGCATTCCGGTCAGGCACCCGCAGGACTTAACGCCCGCAGGCGATCTGAAATTCCTGGCAAAATCCTATAATGACGGCGGCATTGACAAGATCTTCGTGTTTGACCTGTCTTCCCAGGATGAAGAGCATGAGAAAAACCTTCATGTCATTAAAGAGCTAAACCGCCTGATCGAAATACCGACCTGCGGCGGGGGCAACGTGAAGCGGCTGGAAGATATTAAGAAACTGTTTTATGCGGGCTGCAAGCAGGTCATCATCAACGGCTCAAAGCCTTATTGTTTTGAACTTGTAGATGAGGGCAGTTCACGTTTTGGCAATGATAAGATCCTGGTGTCCGTAAAAAACGTAGACTTCATCTTTAAGCACAAAGACGTCATTAAAGAAAAGATACATGAAATGCTCGTCTTAAATGCCGAGCTTTTGGACTCGATCGACAACCTGACAGATACGCAGTATATCGCGCTGTGTACGGAAAAGAGCATCGACGCGATACTGGATATTTTAAGGCGCCCAAATTCCCGCGGCGTTTACGGGAGCTTCTTAAACGACACAGACATGAACGTCATGGAGTTAAAGTCAAAGCTCTCCGTCCGCGGCATTAAGATGGATAACTTTGAACCGGAGTTAAAGTGGAGCGACTTTAAGTTAAACGCGGACGGCATGGTGCCGGTGATCGCGCAGGACTACCGGACGGGCGAGGTCTTAATGCTGGCCTACATGAACGAAGAGGCGTTTAACAAGACAATCACGACCGGAAAGATGACCTATTACAGCAGGAGCAGGAACGAGCTTTGGATGAAGGGCGTCACGTCAGGGCATTTCCAGTACGTGAAGTCCCTGACGGCGGACTGCGATTACGATACGATCCTTGCAAAAGTATCGCAGGTCGGCGCAGCGTGCCATACCGGAAATTACAGCTGTTTCTTCCATGAGATTGTGTATAAGGAATACATGGAGAAGAACCCGTTAAAGGTATTTGAACATGAATATGAAGTGATCGCCGACCGCAAGCTGCACCCGAAGGACGGCTCTTACACGAACTACCTGTTTGACAAAGGGCTGGACAAGATCCTGAAAAAAATCGGAGAAGAGGCGACAGAGATCGTCATTGCCGCCAAAAATCCGGACTCCGAGGAGATCAAATATGAAGCGGCGGACTTCCTGTACCATCTGATGGTATTAATGGTTGAAAAAGGGATCACCTGGGAAGACATTACGCGCGAGATCTCGCAGCGCTGACGGGTTATAAAGAGCCCTGTGTTTCGGTTCACACAGACGGTTCATCATACAGGGACTGCAACAGGCAGTCCCTGTATGTGCATAGTTGTCTGCTTTTTGGCATAAATATAGAAAAAACGGAATGAGGCGCGATCAATGGACGCACAGGCAAGGAAACAGTATGTAGAAGCCGCAAGGCGTTCCTTCGGGGAACCGGAATATGAAGAGGATGAGATCGGACAGGAAGCGGGCGGCATGATTTTTATAAAGCTGCGCCTGCTTGCAGCGGTATTTCTATTTGCCGCATTTGTCTTATGCGACCGGACAGGGAGCAGATTTTATACCTATACGACACAGGAGATCATATCCATGCTGCAGGAAGAACAGTTTGAACCTCAGGTCGAATCGCTCCGGCAGGCGTGGAACGAAATGCAGGAAAAATAAAACCTGCATATAATAAAGGACAAAACCATGCAGAAATTAGCATTAAGTGATGAGATATTGCTGCAGATTGAAAAACCTGCGCGTTATATCGGAAATGAATTAAATATGGTAAAAAAAGACGCGTCCGCCGTTGCGGTTCGTTTTGCCATGTGCTTTCCGGACGTCTATGAGATCGGAATGTCGCATCTTGGCATGAAGATCCTCTATGAAATGTTTAACCGGAGGGCAGATGTATATTGTGAGCGCGTCTTTTCCCCCTGGCCGGATCTGCACCGGATTATGAAGGAAAAACAGATACCGCTGTTTGCGCTCGAATCACAGGAGCCGGTGCGGGATTTTGACTTTATCGGCATCACGCTCCAATATGAGATGTGTTATGCGAATATCCTGCAGATTCTGGATCTGGCGGGCCTGCCGTTTACGGCAGAGGAACGGACGGACGATATGCCGCTTGTCATCGGCGGCGGCCCATGCGCTTATAATCCGGAGCCGATCGCGGAATTTTTTGACCTGTTTTATATCGGCGAAGGGGAGATTTCTTACGATGCGCTGTTTGATCTGTATATTTCCATGAAGCGGGACGGCGGTTATTCGAGGCGGGAATTTCTGCGGCGGGCGGCGGCGATCCCCGGCATTTACGCGCCGTCGCTTTATGAAGTTTCCTATCGGGAGGACGGGACCATCGCGGCCATGGAGCCGACTGCGCCGGGTGTGCCAAAGACGGTGAAAAAACAGGTCGTCATGGAGCTTACGGACGCGGTTTACCCGACTGCGCCGGTCGTGCCGTATATAAAGGTGACGCAGGACCGCGTGGTTTTGGAGATCATGCGCGGCTGTATCCGCGGCTGCCGATTCTGCCAGGCGGGGCAGATTTACCGTCCGACGCGTGAGAAAGACGTGGAGGCTTTGAAGCAGTGCGCCGCGCAGATGTTAAAAAATACGGGCTATGAGGAAATTTCCCTGACGTCTTTAAGTTCCAGTGATTACAGCCAGTTAGAGGAACTTGTGAATTATCTGATCGAGACATTTAAAGGACAGGGCGTGAACATATCCCTCCCTTCGCTCAGGATTGACGCATTTTCCTTAGACGTTATGGGAAAGGTGCAGGATATCCGGAAATCCAGCCTGACGTTTGCGCCGGAAGCGGGTTCGCAGCGTCTGCGCGACGTCATTAATAAAGGGCTGACGGAAGACGTGATCCTGCATGGCGCGGGGCTGGCGTTTGTGGGCGGCTGGCAGAAGGTCAAGCTGTACTTTATGCTCGGCCTGCCTACGGAAACGGAAGAGGATATGCGGGCGATCGCGGAGCTGGCAGATAAAATCGCCGTCCGTTATTATGATATCCCGAAAGAGAAACGGAATGGCAGGTGCCAGATCACGATCAGCACATCGTTTTTTGTCCCAAAACCGTTTACGCCATTCCAGTGGGCGGCTATGTTTGATAAGGACGAATATTTAAGGCGCGCCAAAGTGGTCAACGATGCGGTAAAAGAACAGCCAAACCGCAAGAGCATCCGGTATAACTGGCATGAAGCGGACGTTACGGTATTAGAGGGCGTTTTTGCCCGCGGGGACAGGCGCGTCGCAAAAGCGATCCGGTATGCGTATGAAGACGGCGCTTTATTCGACTCCTGGTCAGAGTTTTATGACAATGGGCGCTGGATGCGCGCGTTTGAAAAAGCGGGCGTTTCGCCTGAGTTTTACACTATGCGGGAGCGCGGCAGAGATGAGACATTTCCATGGGACTTTATTGACGACGGCGTTTCTAAGGATTATTTATATCGGGAATGGGAGCGCGCGCAGCAGGGCATTGTGACGAAAAACTGCCGTATGCAGTGTTCCGGCTGCGGCGCAAAACAGTTCGGGGGAGGCGTCTGCTTTGAAAATCAGGATTAAGTTCAGGAAATACGGCGTTATGAAGTTCATCGGGCATCTTGATGTCATGCGCTTCTTTCAGAAAGCGATCCGCAGGAGCGGGATTGACGTCTGCTATACGGAAGGGTTCAGCCCGCATCAGGTCATGTCATTTGCCGCGCCGCTTGGCGTCGGGCTTACGAGCGATGGGGAATATCTGGACATTGAGGCGCATACTTCCAAAAGCTCCGCGGACGCGATGCGGGATTTAAACGCCGCAATGGTGGACGGTATGGAGATCGTGGGGTATGTGCGCCTTGACGACCATGCGAAAACGGCGATGTCCGTTGTTTCCGCTGCGGACTATGAGATCTGGTTTAAGGAAGGCTATGCATGCCCGTACTCGGCGGATGCGCTGCGGGAGAAGCTGTCTGATTTTTTTGAAAAGCCGGATGAGGTGTTGATTACTAAAAAAACGAAAAAAAGCGAAAAGACAATGGATTTAAAGCGGCTTGTATATGATTTCCGGATTATGGATCCCAGGGAACGGTTTGGGGACAAGCCCGCGTTTTATTTAAACGTCTGTACCGGAAGTACGGATAATGTCAAGCCGGAACTTGTACTGGAAGCGTTTTTTAACGACATGGGGCTTCCTTATGACCCGCTCGCCCTGCAGGTTCACCGCCTTGACGTTTATTACACCGATGCGGACGGTACGAGAAAAACATTGCTGGATGCGGGATGGGAGATCACATGAGCCAAAAATTTCTGATTACAAAGGAACTTCTGAACGGCGCCGAATACCGGATCGCCGCCCTGTTTGAGGATCGCAGGATGCTTGAGGCCGCCGTACAGCTCTCCGATGGCGGAAACGGCAGTATATTAAATAATATTTATGTCGGGAGAGTGCGCAACGTTGCGGCGAATCTGAACGCCGCCTTTGTAGAGACTGCGGACGGAACGCTCTGTTATCTGTCGTTTGAGGACATCAGGCATCCGGTATTTACAAAAAAACCGTCAAAAAAACTGATCGCGGCGGGAGATGAACTGCTCGTCCAGGTATGTAAAGAAGCGGTCAAGACAAAGTACGCCGTTGTGACGACAAACCTGTCGTTTTCCGGGGAATATATTGTCTTAACAAGCGCGAACCGCAGAATCGGCGTTTCCTCAAAAGTATCCAGAGCGGCGCATGAACGTCTGGCGGCGTTTGCGCAGGATCTGCGCAGAGAAGATACGGATTACGGCATTATTGTCCGCACGAATGCCGCATCTGCGTCAGATGAAACGATCGCGGAAGAATTTTCAAAGCTGAAAAACACCTATGAAAATGTCCTCGCCGCCGCGCCGACGCGGTCTGCCGGTTCGTGCCTGTATCAGGAGCGGCCGTTTTATTTCAAAATGCTGCAGGACGTCAAAAAAGAAACGCTCGAAGAAGTCGTTACGGATGATGCGGAGATCTTTGCGCAGCTGTCGGCCTGCGGGCTGCCGCAGAGCTGCGGCATACGGCTGTATGAGGACGCGCTGCTGCCGCTTCCGCGCCTGTTTAATATCGGCAGGCAGATCGAAAACGCCCTGAGGGAGCGCGTATGGTTAAAATCCGGCGCAAATATCATCATCCAGCCGACCGAGGCGCTGACGGTGATCGATGTAAACAGCGGGAAAAACATTGCAAAGAAAGAAAAACAGCTGAACCATTACCGCATAAACCTCGAAGCGGCGGAAGAAATCGCGCGCCAGCTGCGCCTGCGCAATCTGTCGGGTATTATAATCATAGATTTTATTGACCTGGACGATGAGGACTTCAACCAGTCCCTGTTAAAGGAGTTCCGCGCATTTTTAAAAAAAGATCCCGTTCCGGTTCAGCTGGTCGATATGACGCGGCTTGGGCTGGTGGAGCTGACGCGCAAGAAACAGCGGAAGTCGCTGGCGGAGCAGATCCGTATGAACGGAGAAACCGGCGTGGGCTGAACCGTTGCAAAATATCGAAAAAAGCAAAGGAAAACGCTTGACGAAAGTATCCGCTTATGTTATTCTTTACAAGTATGCCGCACAATTAGGTTTTAAGTATGTGTTTCCACATCACCGAAATTGGCGAGTAATGATAAATAGGAGGTGCCATATGTACGCGATTATAGCAACAGGTGGTAAACAGTACAAAGTATCTGAAGGCGATATCATTACCATTGAAAGGCTTGGCGTAGAAGCTGGTGAAACAGTGACTTTTGATCAGGTGCTTGCCGTAAACAACGGGGAACTTGCAGTAGGCGATCCGTTCGTAGCAGGCGCGGCTGTAACCGCTTCTGTCATAAAAGAGGGCAGGGCGAAAAAAGTCATCGCTTATAAGTATAAAAGAAAGACCGGCTATCATAAGAAAAAAGGCCACAGGCAGTGCTATACGCAGGTTAAGATCGAAAAGATCAATGCCTGACTGACGGCAGGATTGTCATGGTCAAAATAACGATCTGCCAGAACCGGGAAAAGCAATATACCGGCTTTTGCTGTAGCGGCCATGCGGAGTATGCCGATGCGGGATCGGATATCGTATGCGCGGCCGTATCCGTATTGGTCATTAATACCCTGAATGCGATCGAGGCGTTTACAGAAGAAGCGTTTGACGCCAGGACAGAACGCCGGAGCGGGCTGATTGATGTGACATTTCGCAGACCGGTGGGACATGATGCGCAGCTGCTTCTTGACACAATGGTTCTGGGATTAAAGGACATACAGTGTAACTATGGAACAGATTTCTGTTATCTGAATTTTAAGGAGGTGTAGGACATGTTTGAATTGAACCTTCAGTATTTCGCACATAAAAAAGGTGTTGGTTCCACAAAAAACGGACGTGATTCCGAGTCAAAGAGATTAGGGGCAAAAAGAGCGGACGGACAGTTCGTAAAAGCCGGCAATATTCTTTACAGACAGCGTGGCACGAAGATTCATCCGGGAACGAATGTAGGCATCGGCGGCGATGATACGTTATACGCATTGGTAGACGGTATCCTGAGATTTGAAAGAAAAGGAAAATATAGAAAAAAGGCTTCCGTATATCCGGTCGTAAACGAATAAGCAGAGCAGATTGGGCTGTTACAAGTAATTTGGAACAGCTCAATTTTTTTAAAGTTTAAAGGAGATAGCCATATGTTTGCCGACAGAGCAAAAATCATCATAAAATCAGGAAAAGGCGGCGACGGGCATGTCAGCTTCCGGCGGGAAAAATATGTCCCGAACGGCGGGCCCGACGGCGGCGACGGCGGAAAAGGCGGCGATATCGTATTTGTCATAGACGAAGGGATGAATACGCTTTCTGATTACCGACACAAACGGAAATTTTCCGCACAGGCGGGCGAGGACGGGCAGAAGCGCAACTGCCATGGCAGGAACGGCGAAGATGAAATCCTGAGAGTCCCGCCCGGCACTGTGATCAAGGATGCGGAGTCCGGTAAGGTCATTGCAGATATGTCCGGCGAAAACCGCAGGCAGGTTATTCTCTCCGGCGGCAGGGGCGGATATGGAAACCAGCATTTTGCAACGCCGACCATGCAGGCGCCAAAATACGCGCAGCCGGGGCAGGAGTCAATTGAAATCGAAGTCCTGCTGGAATTGAAATCAATTGCGGACGTGGGGCTTGTCGGTTTTCCGAATGTGGGGAAATCCACGTTATTATCCCGGGTGACAAACGCCCAGCCCAAAATCGCAAACTATCACTTTACAACGCTGCAGCCCAATCTTGGCGTTGTCGACCTGGACGGCGGAGACGGTTTTGTGATTGCGGATATTCCGGGGCTGATCGAAGGGGCGTCGGAAGGAGTCGGGCTTGGACACGAATTTCTACGCCATATCGAGCGCACCAGAGTCATGATCCATATGGTGGACGCGGCTTCCGTTGAAGGCAGGGATCCGGTCGCAGACATACGCGCGATCAATAAAGAGCTGGAATATTACAACCCGGAGCTGTTAAAAAAACCACAGGTCATTGCCGCAAATAAAATCGACGTCCTCTACGGCGGGGAAAGTGAAGTTATTACGCGTCTGAGGGAAACATTTGAATCAGAGGGCATAAAGGTGTATCCGATCTCCGCGGTCAGCGGGCAGGGATTAAAGGAACTGCTTTATGCGGTAAAAAAACTTTTGGATGAAACGCCAAAGAAACTGGTTGTTTATGAATCGGAATATGATCCGGCATTCAATTATTATAAAAATGAACCTTATACCATTGAGATTGATCCGAAAGACGGCGCATACATCGTGGAAGGGCCTAAAATTGAAAAAATGCTTGGATATACCAATATTGATTCCGAACGCGGATTCCTGTTTTTCCAGAAATTTCTGAAAGAGCAGGGGATTTTGGCGGCGCTGGAAGAAAAAGGCATTCAGGAGGGCGATACGGTACGGATGTATTCCCTGGCATTTGAATATTATAAATGACATTCGACATATTTTAAGGAAGGAAAGATAGAAATGGAATTAACGAGCAAACAGCGCGCTTATTTAACCGGTCTGGCAAACAGCCGGGAGGCGATCTTCCAGATCGGAAAGGCAAGCCTGACTCCCGAGATCGTTGAGTCGATCGATGAAGCGCTTGAAAAGCGTGAACTGATTAAAGTATCTGTTTTAAAAAATTGTTCGGACGATCCGACGGAACTGGCGCAGATCGTATCAGAGCGCACCCATGCGGCAGTCGTGCATGTGATCGGCAAAAAAATCATTTTATACCGCCCGTCCAAAAAGAAGCCGAAGATTGAACTGCCCAAATCCGGGCCAAAAGGCGCAAATGTATGAAACGCAGGATCGGTCTGATGGGAGGCACATTTAATCCGGTTCATTACGGGCATTTACTGATTGCGGAAAATGCGTATGAGCAGTATAATCTGGATGAAGTGATTTTTTTGCCGAATGGGACGTCTCCGCACAAGGATCTGTCGCAGATTCTGAGCGCAGGCCACCGCATGGAAATGATAAAACTTGCGATTGCGGACAACGCGCATTTTTCTCTGTCGGATTATGAGATAAAAAAAGGCGGCGTCAGTTACACCTACCTGACGGTCAGCGATTTTTGCGCCATGTATCCGGACTGTGAACTGCATTTTATCATGGGCGCGGACTCCCTTGCCTATTTTGACTCATGGAAACATCCGGAGCAGATCAGCCGCCAGTGCATGATCCTTGCCGCTGTGCGGGACGAGCTGAATATGGACGGGTTGCTGCCGATCCGGAAGACGCTGTATGAAAAATATGGGACAAGGATCGGATTTATCAGCACGCCGAATTTTTCCGTATCGTCCCGTATCATACGGAAACGGCTGGAAGAGCATCGTTCGGTGCGCTACCTTGTTCCGGACGCAGTGGAACAATATATAAAAACACATCAGATATATAATGACAAAGATACCAGGTGAAGACTATGATAAAAGATTTGGAAAAACGTCAGAAAAAACTGCAGCATTATCTGGATAAAGGGCGTTATCAGCATACGCTGGGCGTGATGTATACCGCAGGGGCGCTCGCCATGGCTTACGGATATGATCTTGATAAAGCGATGCTGGCCGGGCTTCTCCACGACTGCGCAAAATGCATCCCGCATGATAAAAAAATAGAACTTTGCAGGAAAAACCATATCGAGATCACAGATGTTGAGCGTGAGAACCCGTTTTTGCTCCACGCAAAAGTCGGCGCGCTGATCGCGCGTAAAAAGTATGATGTAGAGGATGAGGAAATCCTCCATGCCATTGCTGTCCACACAACGGGGGAGCCGGCCATGAACACGCTTGATATGATCCTTTTTATTGCCGATTATATAGAACCGGGGCGCGATAAGGCGCAGAACCTGCCGCAGATACGGGAAATGGCATTTCAGAATCTGGAAAATACCGTAGAAAAAATCCTTTTCGATACCTTAAATTTCCTGAACAGCAAATCCGGCAGGATTGATCCGACAACAGAGATCACTTATGAATATTATAAGAACAGGAGGAATCTGATCGTATGAGCATAAACAGTAAAGAACTCGCAAAACTTGCCTGCAAAGCGCTGTCTGAAAAAAAAGCGGAAGATATCCAGGTTATTGATATCAGCGGCATATCGGTAATGGCGGATTATTTTGTGATTGCCAATGGCTCCAATCAGAACCAGATACAGGCAATGTGTGATGCGGTAGAGGAAACATTATATAAGGAAGGCATACCGCCGAAGCAGATTGAGGGAAACCGTAATTCCAGCTGGATTTTAATGGATTATGGCGATATCATTGTACATGTTTTTTCAAAAGAGGACCGTCTGTTTTATGATCTGGAGCGCATCTGGGGCGATGGGAAATTCATTGACGTCAGCCAGCTGGAAACAGAAGCATAAGTTCGTCGGACAGCAATTGAAACACCAGGGTTTCGCTTTTTTATTTGTGTGCGGGAATCCTGGTGTTTTTCTGCTATGCTCCGGAGCGTACGCATCCGGCTCAGCGGGCGTCATGTCAAAATAATCGGAATACGCCGAACACTTTACCCAGAATCTTACAATCCGATACATAGATCGGATCCATGGAATCATTTTCAGGCTGCAGGCGTATCCTTGCGTTTTCTTTATAAAATGTCTTTACGGTAGCGGAATCATCCACCAGCGCAACAACGATATCTCCGTTTTCGGCCGTCTCCTGCTGTTGCACCAATACCAGATCGCCATGGAAAATGCCGGCATTTATCATGCTCTCGCCTTTTACGCGGAGCATAAAAGCCTGTTTATTGGGCATCATTTCGGTCGGAATCGGGAAATACGCCTCCGTATTTTCAACGGCAAGGATTGGGCTGCCCGCGGCGACGCTGCCGATGATTGGCACATTTGCCACTTCGCGCCTTGTCAGGTTAAAATTGTCATCTATGATTTCAATTGCCCTTGGTTTGGTCGGATCCCTGCGGATATATCCGTTTTTCTCGAGCGTTTCCAGATGGGAGTGGACCGAAGACGTGGACTTCAGGCGGACAGCCTCGCAGATCTCGCGCACTGCGGGCGGATAGCCCCTGTTTAATATCTCCGATTTGATATATTCTAAAATCTCACGCTGTTTTGCGGTAATCTTTCCATATGCCATAGATAAAAACTCCTTTTTCTTTTATTTTAACATACCGGTTTTAAAAAGGCAAACATATATTCAAGAATATTTGTTCGCTTTTTGTTGACAAACATTTGTTCCGGATATATAATACAGGTATATCGAACGAATGTTTTTGCAGGAGGTAATATTATGGGAACTCTTTTTTTTCATACAAAACGTATTTTTTCCGCGTGTATGGCAACGGTATTCCTTCTGATGCTGACGGCTTTCTGCGTCCATATGTCCGTTTCCGTACAGGCATATGCGGCTCCGGGCAGGACAGAGTGTTTTACGAGCATACAGGTCCAGCATGGAGAGTCCCTGCAGACGATTTCCGCCCGCTATTATTCCCGGGAATATAAGAGCAGGGAAGCGCATATACAAAGGATAAAAAATATGAACCATATGACATCCGATACGGTGCATGAGGGCGCATACCTGATCGTCCCATATTACAGGGAAATGTAACGGTTTCCTCCGTCCGCGGAGAAAAGCGGACGCGGCGGAGCAAAAAATTATCTTGTATTTCAAAATTAACTCCGTTATAATATTTTTCAGGTGATGTGTTATGTTAAGATTTTTATATGTTATTATCATGAATCTTTTCCGGGCGCCGTATATCATTCCCTGGATGCGTTATGAAGCGGACCATCCGGAGCGGTTTTCTGAAAAGAAACGGTATGAACTGAACCGTCATGCGATCCGGATCATGTGCAATACCGGAAAGATCACGACTGTCTGCTATGGAAAAGAAAATCTGCCGGAGGAAGGCGGCTATATCATGTACCCGAACCATCAGGGAAAATATGACGCGCTGGGCATTATTATCAGCCACGACCAGCCATGTTCCCTCGTTATGGATATTAAAAAATCACGTTCCATTCTGGTGCGCGAATTTGTTGACCTGGTACAGGGAAAGCGGCTGGATAAATCAGATGTACGGCAGGCGATGACGGTCATCCGGGAAGTGGCGAATGACGTAAAGGCAGGAAAACGTTATATTTTATTTCCGGAGGGCGGTTATGAATTTAACAACAAAAATCAGGTCGCTGACTTTAAGCCGGGCAGTTTTAAGAGCGCAACAATGGCAAAGGCGCCGATTGTGCCGGTTGCATTGATCGATTCTTTTAAAGTGTTTAACAGCCTGAATTTTAAACCTGTCACGACGCAGGTGCATTTCCTTAAACCGATCCCGTACGAAGAATATAAGGGGATGAAGACGCTCGAAATTGCACAGCTCGTAAAAAAACGGATCGAAGAGGAGATCGCAGAGTATACGTTTTAAGGCGCTGTCATTGTCATAAATACCCCGCGGTTTACCGCGGGGCATTTGATTTTTTCGTATCGTGTTCTCTGAGCTGTACCATTTTTGCCGCCTGCCGCCTTCTGGCGTCTGCCTGCGCCGCATAGTGGCGTCTGGTCGTATTGACGTCTTTGTGGCCTAAAACATCAGCCACCAGATAAATATCACCCGTTTCCTGATATAAATTCGTGCCAAACGTGCTGCGCAGCTTATGGGGCGTGATGTGTTTGACGGTCGTAACGAGCTGGGCGTATTTTTTTACCAGTTTCTCTACGGAGCGGACGCTGATCCTTTTTTTCTGCATAGATAAAAAGAGCGCATTTGTATGTCCTTCCGCCGCCTCAATTTCACTTCGGATTTCCAGATAATCCTGCAGTGCATCCGCCACTTCATCATTAAAATAAACGATCACTTCCGCGCCGCCTTTGCGGTGGATCTTGATGCCGTTATTTTTAAAATCGACGTCGGTAATATCCAATCCTACGCACTCGGAAACGCGGATGCCGGTTCCGAGCAGGAGAGAGAGCAGCGCCAGATCACGCAGTTTTGTCTGTTCATGATAGGCAAGCTGATGGGCGGTCAGTTTTTCACCGGATTCCACCTCATCCAAAAGCATGGCGACTTCATCGATATCCAGGCGCGTGATCTCTTTTTCGTGAAGTTTCGGCGGTTTTACCAGGTCGGGCGGATTTGTCTTTATCAACTGCTTTCTGAAATAGTAGTTGTAAAAACTCCGCAGGCTGGCAAGTTTCCTTGAAATGCCGCGCTCATCATTCGTATGCTCAACGCCGTCTTTGGTATAAAACTTTAGATAATTCAAATATTCTTCAATATCCAGGGGCGTGATCAGATCCAAAAAAGTAATTGGGATATCTTTTATTTCATATTTATGGCATTCCGGATTGTTTTCATGTAAAAAAGAGAAAAAAATCCCTAAATCATAAGCATATGCCAGACGTGTGCGCGATGCAGCGGTGTGTTCCGTCCCCATAAAATACTCGTGGCAGAAGCGGGGCAGGTCTTTCAGCAGTTCCCGCAATTTTAGTTCGTTTGCTATTTTCACTTTTTCATGATAGGCGCGTTCCATAACTGTCATTCCTTTCCGGCGTCATACGATAACCAACGCCTTGCAACGATAACTATATCTTAGCACAAAATCGCCGAAAAATCTATTCCTTATTTCCCGGCGCAGCCTGTCTGAACGGTTTGCGCCGGACGGAACGGCTTGCAATCTGTACAGACACAGGCTATAATAATGCGGGCGGAATAATCAAAGATTAAGAGGTGATCAGAATGAAATTTGTAATACAGCGTGTCTCAGAGGCGTCCGTTACAGTAGACCGGAAAGAAATCAGCAGGATCCGCCGGGGATTCCTGGTGTTGATCGGCGTCTGTGATACGGACACAACGGAAATTGCGGATAAAATGATCCAAAAAATGCTTGGACTGCGGATTTTTGAAGATGCAGACGGAAAAACAAATCTGTCGCTGGAATCTGTCAGCGGTCAATTGTTGCTGGTTTCCCAGTTTACTTTATATGCAGACTGCCGCAAGGGCAACCGTCCGTCTTTTATCCATGCCGGGGATCCGGCGCTGGCAAATGAGCTGTATGAGTACATCGTCCAACGATGCAGGGAAAAAAATTTCCATGTGGAAACAGGGATTTTTGGCGCAGATATGAAAGTGCAGCTGCAAAATGACGGCCCGTTCACAATCCTGCTGGATTCCGATGAGTTGTGCAGAAAGCAGGCATAATCCGGTCTAACTATTCGTAAAACTGTTCTTTTACGAATAGTTAGAGCCATACCCTGCCGTCAAAAGATTATGCCGGCAGCCCGTTTTCGGCTGCCGGCAATGCATCAGTAATTCATAAGTTCTTTATAACGCAAGATCATTTCCACGCAGCCGTCAACGCCGATCCTTGCGGAATTTAATGTCAGGTCATAATATCTGGAGTCGCCCCATTTTTTGTTGGAATAATAATTATAGTAGCTGGAACGCTGTTTATCTTTTTTTATGATCATATCTTTTGCTTTGGATTCGCTGACGTCAAATTCCTTCATGGCATTTTTGATGCGGAAATCCAGGTCTGCATGGATAAACGTGTCAATCGTATGCGGAAAATCGCTCAGCGCATAATCGGCGCATCTGCCGACGATTACACAGGATTCTTCCTGGGCGAGCTTTTTGATCGTGTCAAACTGCGCGAGGAAAATCTTATGGTTCAGCGGCATATCCAGAAACGGCGCCGCCACATAGCCTGTCGCCGTATAAGTGTCCATGACCAGCGAATACAAAAAACTGCTGGTCGGCTTTTCGTCCTGTGAATGGAAAATGTCTTCGCACAGCCCGCTTTCTTTGGCCGCCCTGCTCAACAGTTCTTTATCATAGCATTTGATGCCGAGCCGTTCCGCGAGCTTTTGCCCGACGTCTTTTCCGAGGCTTTCAAATTCACGCCCGATCGTAATGACATAATTACTCATATGTATCGCTCCCTTCCGGTAAAATAAATATAAAGCTGTTTTTATTATAACGGATTTCCCGAAAAAAGTACAGAGCCAAAAACATCCTGCCTATAATGCCCCGGATTCCAGCAAATGGGTGAAATATTCCGGCAGCGGCGCGGAAACTTCTATGTAGTCTCCCGTTCCCGGATGGACAAGTCCGATCGTCATGGCATGAAGGCACTGGCCCTGCAGGCGGAATTTGCATTTTGACGGGCCATATAGCGTGTCGCCTAAAATCGGATGTCCGATCCCCGCCATATGGACGCGGATCTGATGCGTCCTTCCTGTTTCCAGTTCAAATTCCATATAGGTATGCTGCGAAAAACGTTCCAGAACTTTATAATGCGTCACCGCACGTTTGCCGTTTCGCGCGTTATTTGCCATTTTTTTGCGGTCTTTCACATCTCTCCCTATATTTGTTTCAATGACGCCGCAATCGTCCTTTAAACGCCCGATCACAATGCCGCGGTAGCGCCTTGTGACGCTGTGCGCTTTTATCTGCTGCGCCACCGCCATATGGGTTTCGTCATTCTTGCAGACGATCAGCGAACCGGTTGTGTCTTTATCGATCCGGTGGACAATGCCGGGGCGGATCTCGCCGTTTATTCCGGAAAGACTGTCCCGGCAATGGTACATCACCGCGTTTACCAGCGTGCCGGAAATATGCCCGGGAGCCGGATGGACGACCATGCCTTTTGGTTTGTTGACGATCAAAAGATCTTCGTCCTCATATAAAATATCCAGCGGGATATCTTCCGCCGCGATATCAGCCTGTTTCGCCTGCGGGATCCGCACTGTGACCAGATCGCCCTCCCGGACAGGGCTGCTCGGCTTGCAGTCCGCATCCGAAACGGATACATTTCCGTTCTTTATCAGTTTCTGAAAATAAGAACGCGACAGATCCGGATATAACAACGCCAGGAATTTATCCATGCGGACGCCATCGTATTCTTCCGTCACCTCAAATGCCTGCTGTACACTCTTTTCCATGATAATCTCCATTCCGCCGCCCTTATCCGGCGGCAAACAGTGGTTGAAACGTTCCCCGTCTTATACCGAACCACCCTTTTTTTTCCGGAAAATCCATTCAAAATCGTCCTCCTGATAATAAAACATGAGCAGATAAACAGACGCCGCCATTACAAGCGTCACATAGACGTCCGCCACATTAAAAATCGGAAAATCGATCAATACAAAATAAAAAAAGTCAACCACATAGCCGTAAAAAAGCCGGTCGATAAAATTTCCGGCCGCGCCCGCCAGGAAAAAAACAAGGGCAATGCGCAGATACAAAAAACGCCGCACAGACGGGATCTTATAATAAATATACGGCAGGATTACAAGCAGCGCCGCCGTAACCGCGACAAAGATCCACCGTCCGCCCTGCTGCAGCCCAAACGCCATTCCCCTGTTTTCCAGATACTGCAGTTCAAATACGCCTTTGATAAGCGGAACAGGCGGCCTGTCCTTTAAATAATGCACCGCGAGGCGTTTTGTCGCCTGGTCCAGCGCCACCAGCAGGCATACAGCCAGCCCCATAAGCAGCATTTCTTTCCGTTTTTGCCTGTTTTTCATTCCTGTCGCCCTCCTGAAAAATATTAAATATTTATATAAATTCTGTCACTTATCCACAAATTATACACGTTATCCACATAATTCCCCCTGGTTTTGCACAGGTTTATCCCGCTTATCCACAATATTTATCCACATTCGGGCAAAAAAATCATGCACAGGATTGCCGCTTTAAATCTCGAAAAGAGATAAATAAAAATTATTTTTTCCGCTCCATAAATCTGAAAACCATATTTTATGTATAAAAAAATAACGGTTTTCCTCTGCCGGGAACTGTTTTCCGCACAAACATCCATCAAAAAACGGCCGCATGAAAAACATTAAAATTGTCTTACTGTATTGCAAAATGCGCCAAACAAATACACAGTAACAATAATTGTCAGATTTTACGAGTATATATTATATCTGCACTTAATCTTTCCTTTTTTACTTGTAATATCAGTAGTTTCCAACTCGAACTTTCCATAGTGGCGAACAGATATCACATCTTTATTCTGACAATAATAGTCATTTTTCAATATTTTCTGCGAATTTACGAAGGCATTCCCCTCAAAAATGATTTTTTGCGCATTAGAACGCGTCAATTTCCAGACATCAGCAATAATTGTGTCTAATCTGAATGACGTCACAAGCCCTTCTTTTGTTACTTTTTTCGGGGTAAACTGAAAATCCCCGACAGGAATTGACGTTAATTTTACCTGTGTATGGCGGATTTTATGACAGTTTTCCACAAGATACGCGCTGATCGTATCCACGCACAGCACAATGATTTCGTTGTCTTTTATCAGGATATCGCCGAGCATTTCGCGTTTAATGCCGAGGTTCATAAGCGCGCCAAGCACGTCCGGATGCGTGAGCTGTTCTGCATATTTCGGATGCGCCGGCGTGATCTGTATGGCCGCGATCGGAAATTCCCAGAGGGAACCGTTTCCCATGCCCTCTCCTGCGCAAGAAGAAAGAGCATCAGGGATAAATGCAATCATCTGACGCTCCGCATATTCATATCCGCCGGACAATTCAAAGGAACTGTAAAGTTCCTTTGCTGTCTGGCGGAAAATATTTAATTCATTCATATCCAGAAAATTACTGAACGTAACAAAACACCGTTCATCCGCCCGTTTGGACAAATCAATGAAACGGTTCTTTAAAAACTGCATTTCCTGCCCCATTGCCAGACCTCCGCTAAAAATCCGTCCGGATCGGAGACGTCCCATAAGTATCCAGCAGTGACTGGAAATCTCCGGAGATCTCCACATTAGACGGGGTCAGTATGAAGATATAATTGGAAATCTTTTGAAGGTTTCCACTGATGGCAAAACAGGAACCGGATGCAAAATCTATGATCCGCTGCGCAATATCCACATCCAGCCCTTCCACATTTAAAATTACAGGGCGGTTCATTAACAGCGTCTCTGTTATCTCCCTTGCGTCATTAAATGAGATCGGTTTGATGACGCATACTTCCATTGCCGCCGAAGATGATTTTTTGGAAGGACGCATCGGCGTGACTTTGCTGTTATTGCGCGTCCCCCTGTCGCGGTTGCGGTTAATATCAATCGGCTGATTATTGGAAGCGGACGCCGCCCTGCTGTATTTCAGGTCCTCCGAATCCTTCTCCGCCCGGCGGCCTGCGCCTGTCCGGCGTTTTGGCGGCTCTTCTTCCTCTTCGTCCTCCTCATCATAATAGTCGTCGTCATAATAATCTTCATCATCATCCGGATTCATATGCATTACATTTAAAAGTGAATCTACTAAACTCATACAATTCTCCTTCTTTTCTTTATCTGAAATCTGATCAAATCCGGGACCGGACCGCATATCCCGCGAACCTGCTTTTGCCGCTATTGCATCCGTCCATAATCCCTTGCTCCAAAAATGCCAGTCCCTACGCGCACCATTGTCGCGCCTTCCTCCACCGCTACCATATAATCGCCGGTCATACCCATGGACAAAATATCCATAGATACATTATCTATTGTTTTGTTTTTAATGTCAACAGATAATTGCCGGATTTCACGAAAATATTGCCGGTTATCTTCCGGATCTTCAGTAAATGGCGCGACTGCCATCAATCCCTTGATGCGTATATTGTCCAGTTTTGAGATCTCTTCCGCCAGGAGCATGGCGTCTTCTTTTGAAACGCCAAATTTCGTCTGTTCTCCTGCAATATTGACTTCCAGTAATACCGGCATGACGCGGCTGCGTTTTTTTGCCTGGATATTGATCTCCTCTGCCAGCCGATAGGAATCTACCGAGTGGATCAGGCAGGCGCTGTCGATCACTTGCTTCACCTTGTTGCGCTGCAAATGGCCGATCATATGCCAGCGGATATCTTTTGGAAGCTGTCCATATTTTTCACACAGCTCCTGCGCTTTATTTTCTCCAAAGTCCCGGACGCCCGCCGCGTACGCCTCCTGCAGCATTTCCACCGGTTTTGTTTTGCTGACCGCGATCAGCGTGACGTCTTCCCGCTTCCTGCCGCTTCGTTTACAGGCTTCCCTGATATTTTCTTCCACTTGCATTAATTGTTCTTTTAACATAATCATCCTCCCTGTTTTCTATCGCACGATCATCTGATCTTCATTCAGCGTACTCCCTTCCAGCGCAATGTGGTCATATAAGGCAATGCCATAGTCGGTGCCTGATTCTACGATCGTATAGTCGTCATTGTGGTATAATTCCACGATCTGCTTAAATACGGCATATCCCTTGTTGACGTTATAAACCCCTTTCAGGCGGTCTGTTTCCGCGATCTCGTACCGTTCTGTGGAATCCGTCTTTACGATCAGATCCCCCTGTTTTATATTATCCTGCGAGATATAGGAATTATCTTCCGTCTGATAATAAACCGTCACAGGAACAAATTCCGCTTTCCCGTATGTCCCGTCTTCCAGCAGGCGCTCTACGAGCAGGCCGCTTGTATCGGAATCATTTCCTTTGGTAAAGTAATCATTTGGCACGAGGTCAAAGGTCTTGACGGTGATCGCGCTGTTTGGTATCTTCAGCCCTGTCTGCTGGTCCAGTAAAATATTGATATCAATAAAACGCTCATAAGCGTAGCGGATCATGGAATTACGCAGGTTCAGAATCAGATAAAACTGCCCGTCCCGTTTTTCGATCGTATAATCCGCCCATGCAGTCGTATCGTCCTCTTTGAAGCTGATCTCTGTGACTTCCCCGTCTGCGAGCGTGTCGCGCATGGTCTCATCGATTGGCACAACGATCTGCCAGTTTTCATCCGTAATCAGCTTATAAACAGGTTCCCCGCTCTGCACCTCGCCGCTTGTTTTCAGGCTCTTTTTCTGATAATCCGACTGATTAAAAATATCCGCTGTAATCCGGTCTGTTGTATATGACTCGTAACCATCGGTATAATAAGCCACAATGCCGGGCTGAGCCGCATAATAAAGATGAAACGTGCGGTTGTCGCGCGCATAATCCGTATAGTCGGAAACAGCGTCCAGCGCGCCGAGATTCATCGCCTCCATCAGCTTTCCGCTGATATCTGATTTGAAATTATAGGTCTGGTAAAAATTTCCATCATCGTAAACCTTCATATACTCATAAACAGAGTTTTGTATATCTGTCAGGTTTTCTTCCGCCAGCACCGCGCTTGCGTCATTTGCCGCCGCACTTATTTTATCGGATACATTTCCGTTTTCATCAACCGAACAGATCAGGGTTCCGTTCGCCGCTTTTGTATTATCCTTTAAATAATAATCCAGTTTTCCTGTCTGCTGCGCCGTTATGACTGTTTCCTGCCGCAAGATAAGCCCGGTATAAGATGTGTTTACCTCAATCGTCCCCTGCTCGACTTCATATATGCCGATCTGTACGGCGGAAAAATAGTTGTATACATTAAATGCAATATAAACAGCGATAAATATGAATATGACAATGCCGACGTTTAAGTGTATCCCGTTTGGGAAACGGATTATATTCCTTTTTTTTCTTGCCAATGTCCTCATCCTGTCTTTCTGAAAAAATAAAAAAATCTGATCAAACGCGTATAAACAGCAAAAACCGGCCCATACTATACGAAAAAGGAGGTAAGCTTTTATGGATTCCAAATATTTAGATTATACGTTACTTACACTGGTCATTATCGGCGCAGTTAACTGGGGATTAATCGGATTTTTCCGTTTTGATCTGGTGGCATTTCTGTTCGGGAATATGTCATGGCTTTCGCGTATCGTATATGCACTGGTAGGTATCGGCGGCCTGTATCTGCTGAGCGCTTACGGACGTATCCGTTCTATGGACCAGGCGTAACCATCTGCGCAGAGACAGGCGGCATGGCTCCACGTCTATGTGCATAAAACAGGGTGTCTTAAAATACTAAGACACCCTTACATACACGTTTCGTTAAAGAGATACAACTACCTTTGCTTTGGCGCATTCCGGCAGGTCTTTTTCGTCTCTGGATATGCTTAATATGAATTTCACATTGAATTTTTCGCTGATGATGTCCAGTTTTTCGACCGCATGCTGCATTTCGTCCTCTTTCAGCCCGGCAATCGTTATGAAGCTGTCTAAAAACATCTCCTGCAGATCATTGTCCTGTGATACGATGCCGCAGATAAAGCCCATAAATTCATCGCAGTTTGAGACCGGAAAATCCGTAACATTGATCAGACGGATCTTATTATTCAGCTCATACATATGTTTCCGGCTCTTATCCAGATAAACGATATTGCCCTGCGCATCCACGATCGCCGCATTTGCCCTGTCCAGTAAATGTTTTGTTTTTCCTTTTCCCTTTTCTCCGCAAATAATTTCCACCATTGTTATTTCCTCCTGCATGTTATTTTTCCTGATTCTTACCAAAATTGCACATAAATTTCAAAATAATCATCAAAAAATTGTTAAAAACATTATAAAATAATTTTGCGTAAAATACAACCGCTATTTCAAAAAAACAGCCGAAATCATAAACTGCCTTCAATACCTGTCCAGCAGATCCGCCATAAAACGGTACAGGCTGTCCCGGCTGTCCGCTCTCAGCACGATGGATATGACCGGCTCGCCGCTATCCTCACAGCTGTACAGCACAAGGCAGTAACCGGCCGCCTCCGTCGTCCCTGTTTTCCCGCCGATTACGGTTACGCCTTTGGGGGCGTCCGCCTCGCCGAGCAGGAATTTGTTTGTCGTCGCCCATTCCTGTACGGTTCTTGCGCCATTTTTATCCTGATAATCCGCCGTATATTGTTTGGTGTGGATAATCTTTTTAAATTCTTCGTTCTGCAGGGCGGCATGGAAGATCAGGTACAAATCATACACACAGGTGTAGTGTTCCTCATCCGTCAGCCCATGCGGATTTACAAAATGTGAATTTGTCGCCCCAAGCGCGGCAGCTTCCTGATTCATAAGCGCGGCAAACGCTTCCGTACTGCCGGAAATATATTCCGCAATCGCGACCGCCGCATCATTTCCGCTTACCATCAGCAATCCATGCAGCAGCTGTTCCAGCGTCAGCGTATCCCCTTCGTGAATATTGCAGACCGAAGAGTCCGAAGGCTGGTTGCCCGCGTTCGCGCTGACCGTTATTTTATCAGAAAGCGTTCCATATTTCAAGGCAATATATGCCGTCAGTATTTTTGTCGTGCTCGCCGGATACAGCTTTTCATAAATATTCCGGGCGTAGGTAACCGTATGGCTGTCTTCGTGAAACACGCCGGCGGCCTCCGCAGCGGCTGCCGCTGTGTCGGTATCTGACTGCGCCTGTGTCTCCACGCAGAGGCCGGAAGCAAAATATGCCGTCGGCTCCGGTGTATGGCCGCTTTGGGACGCTGTTTCCGGATATGTAACAGCCGTTTCCGCAATATCATACGGCTGGCGAAATGAAACCTCTTTTGTCCCGCAGCCGGAAAATATAAGCAGCGCGGACAGGACGGGCGCCGCTATGGAAATACAGATTTTTCTCCTGTTCATGATCCTGCCCCCGTTTTTATCGGTACATTTCACGCCATTCCAGATCCCCTCGGTCCAGGGATTTGATCAGAAGCTCCGCTGTCGCGAGGTTTGTCGCCAGCGGGATATTATACGTGTCGCATAATTTTACGACATTATTGACGTCCGGCTCATGTTTTTTCGGCGCGACCGGATCGCGCAGGAAGATCACAAGGTCGATGTCATTGTGTTCGATCTGTGCGCCAAGCTGCTGCGCCCCGCCCAGATGACCGGCAAGATATTTATGGATCGTCAGATTTGCGACCTCTTCGATCAGCCTTCCGGTCGTCCCGGTCGCATAAAGGTCATTTTTGCATAAAATACCCCGGTATGCGATACAGAAATTCTGCATCAGTTTCTTTTTGGAATCATGTGCGATCAATCCAATGTTCATGTTGTTATACCCCCTCTTACATCAATATTTTTTCGGCTGTAACCCTACATTCAGCACGATCCCTATACCCGCATATAATGTCACGAGCGACGTCAGCCCGTAACTGACAAACGGCAATGTCACCCCCGTAGTGGGCATAAGTCCTGTCGTCACACAGATATTGACAAAGCCCTGAAAACAGATGAGAGCCGCCATGCCGCAGCAGATCAGCCTTCCCGCAAGGTCTTTTGACTTTCTCGCGATAAATATGCACTCGAGCGTGATCAGCAGCAATAAAATAATGATCGCTGCGGAACCGACGAACCCGAGTTCCTCGCCCGCTACGGAAAATATAAAGTCCGTATGCGGCTCCGGAATAAAATTCCCGTTTTTTACGGAATCAACGCTGTCATTATTTAAACCTTTCCCCCATAGCTGGCCCGAACCGATGGCCATAATTGAATTTTGCTGCTGGCGGGCGTCGTCCGCATATTCTTCCGGTTTCAGCCATGTCATGATCCTCTTTAGCTGATACGCGTCAAGAATTTTTTGCCCCGGCTGCATAATCAGGTACAAAAACACCAATGCGGACGGGACAAAGACCGCCAATGCGCCTGCAATAATCTTATAGCTCAGCCCCGCGATAAATAGAATCGCCAGAAAAACCATCGTCGTCACGATCGTCGTTGACAGGTCGGGCTGTTTTAAGATCAGCAGCAGCGGCGCCCCGACCAGAACCGCGGATACCGCAAGCAGGCTGAATGTGTTGATCTGCTCCTGGTATTTCATGAAAAATGCGGCGAAAAACAGGATCAGTATGATCTTTGACAGTTCCGATGGCTGAAACTGGACGCCTGCAATCCGGATCCAGCGCGCCGACCCATGCGAGTCATGCCCGAGGAATATGACAGCCAGCAGCATTCCGATGTTAAAAATATATAACGGCCACGCAAATCTGAGCAGAACCGAATAATCAAACAGGGACAGCGCCGTCATAAGCACAATGCCGACAGCCATTCCAAAGATCTGGCGGTCCTGCACAGAAGCGCGCGCGCTTCCGATGACAAATATCCCGATCACCGTTAATGCGATAACATAAAGACACAGCCGAAAACGATAGTCTTTGAGTGAATACATTTTAAACATTTATCTGCCTCCGAAGGTCTTTTCGCGGTACAGGGGCGTATTCTCCCTATCTCGCTTCGTTTGTATACTGATATTCAGGCCGGTGTTTTACGCTCAGGATCGGAATATTCGCATATAACACCGGAACGCTTCCGTTATGGTGTTCCGATTCTGTGCGCGTAACCCGGATGTCCAATCCGTCCGCGTCAATTTCCATATACCGGGAAATCACCTGAATAATATCGTTTTTTATCATTTCCAGCATATCAGCCGAACAGTCTGTCCGGTCTGACACAAGAAGGAGCTTCAGGCGGTCTTTGGCGACTTCCTTCGAGTTCCTCCGGAATATAAATCGAAATAACCTCATGCCCATTTGCCGCCTCCTATATTTTTTTGCTCAAACCGCGAAACCGCTGAAACCACACTTTCTTCTGCGTCAGTTCCATGATCGGCACGTTCTCGCCCGTAATGCGGCGGCATATGTTCTGATAAGCCTGTCCGGACATGGAATCCAGTCCGGATAAAGGCTCCCCCTGGTTTGTTGAGATCACAATATTTTCATCATCCGGCACCGCCCCGAGCAGCGGGATCGGAAGGATCTCGCAGACGTCTTTCAGCGACATCATGTCGCCGCGCCGAACCATATCCATGCGCACGCGGTTGATCAGCAGTTCGATCTGGCGCATGGAGGCGTTTCGCAAAAGCCCTATGATGCGGTCGGCGTCCCGGATCGCCGACACCTCCGGCGTCGTTACGACAATCGCCCGGTCTGCGCCGGCAATCGCGTTTTGGAATCCCTGTTCAATTCCCGCCGGGCAGTCCAGAAGTATGTAATCAAAATCATCTCTCAGCTCATCGGTCAGCTTGCGCATCTGCATCGGCGTCACCGATGTTTTATCACAGGTCTGCGCGGAAGGGATCAGGTAGAGCGTCGGATGGCGCTTGTCCTTGATGAGCGCCTGCTTTAAGCGGCAGCTCCCTTTTACGACGTCCACCAGATTATATACGATCCGGTTTTCCAGCCCCATGACGACGTCAAGGTTCCGCAGGCCGATGTCCGTATCGATCAGAACAACTTTCTTATTCAGCATGGCAAGCCCTGTCCCGACATTTGCCGTTGTCGTCGTCTTTCCCACGCCGCCTTTTCCTGATGTAATCACAATAACTTCACACATAATATGAATCCTCCTGATTTATAAACATAAATCTTTTGTAGAAAATTCAACCGTTTTGTACCGGCCGAAGTGATTCCATTATGACATGCCTGTTATGGACACGCGCTATCTGTGGTGAAAGCTCTTCCTTTTTCTTTTTGCGGAGAAAACCGCTGTGGCCTCCTTTTTTTTCCTGTGGAATATACAGTATGTTTCCAATCTGTAAATGTTCCGTATTTATGGATAATGCCGCGATATATGCGGCAGAATCTCCATGCTGCCCCGCCTGCGCAAAACCTTCCAGCGCGCCAAAGACGATAATATTGCCTTTTGCCGTAACTTTGGCGCCTCGTTCCACATCTCCGAGAACGACAACGCCTGTCTCGGAATGCATACGCTCCCCGGCTTTTAAGGAGCCGTTATGTATCATGGCGTTTTCCATGATCCGCGTATTGATATACGCCTCCGTATCCGCGATCATGCAGGCTTCCTGTATCTGCTCCGCCTCCATGATGCACAGGATGCGGATGCTTGTGCGGCTGGTTATCGCGTCAATCAGATCATACATCTGTTCCCTTGTCAGCGCATAGCCTTCAAAGGAGATCCCGACGCTGGCATTTTTAAAAAATGCATCTGCCTCCTGAAATTTGCGGATAACCTCTTCCACAAGCTCATTGTATTCCATATCCGGATTCAAAACCAGATGGATTCCGTATGGCTTGCTCTTTATGATGACTGCCTGTGTCAAATCCCCAACCTCCTGAAGAATCTGTTAATCTGCAAAACCATTGGATGTATTGCCGACGTCGGTTGCCTGTCCGCTGAGCAGGGACTCGCTGTCCTCCAGATTAAAATAATATTTTAAGATCTGTGCAGACACATCCGCCGCATTATGTGAGGTATAGCCAAATGCAATTCTCGTCGCAATGGATATCTTTGGATTCCGGTATGGCGCGTATCCGACAAACAAAGCGTGGTTGCCGCGCGTTTTTATCTGCTGCGCCGTACCTGTTTTTCCTGCGACCTCAATCGGAAAACCGTTGAACGCGTCAAGCGTTGAGATTACAAGGCGGTTCCCTTCCTGGATCGCATCCCAGGTCGTGTCCGGAATATCGTCCATTTTATTTTTTACAGCCGGCGCATACGTCTCAAGGACGTTTCCGTCCGAATCCGTAACTTTGCTCAAAACCGTATAATCATAAACAGTGCCGCGGTTTGCAACTGCCGTCACATAACGCGCAAGCTGGACGGTTGCGTAATTGTGGTTACTCTGTCCGATCGCCGCCATGACAGGAAATTCATCCGCGATCTCCGGCTTGTTTTCCGGTATCTCAATGCCCGTCGTATCACCGAGGCCATAAGCCTGCGCGTACTTTGTCAGCTTGCTGATGCCTGTGGAATCGCTGTACGTATTTCCATTTAAACTCAGGTCATAGCCGACCTGGTAAAAGAAACAGTTGCACGAATCCCGTATGGCTTCCGTAACATTAATGTTTCCATGGTTGGACGGATAGATCCAGCAGGTCGGCTCATTATCAACCGCCTCAAATTTACCGGTCGTGTGAATCTTTGTATCCGGCGTGATCACGCCTTCCGTAAGCCCCGCCGTCGCGCTGATCATCTTAAACGTTGAGCCGGGCGCCGTCTTTTCCTGCGTTGCATGGTTATACAGCGGCTGCGACAGATCCGTCTGGAGCTTTGCAAAATATTCCGCGTCGACCGTATTTGCCAGCCGGTTGTTGTCATATCCCGGATAAGATACAAGCGCTAACAGCTCGCCGGTCTTTGCGTCCGTAATGACGCTGGACGCGGTGCAGGGATCAAGCGCAAGCTGCGCCGGCGTCAGCTCCAAAGACTGTATCTTTTCTTTCAGGAACGTATAGGCCGAGATCACATCGTTTTCCAGTTCCTGCCGTTTCTCATCATCTTTTTTCAGGACTTTCTGGTCATAGAGGATCAGGCAGAGCTGTTTCCCCGTCACGATATCCTGTTTGATCAGATATTCAAAAATCTTTTTCCGGAACTGCCCGTCGTTTTTTAACGTATCAATGATATAGCGCACCAGATCGCTGTATATCTCGGAAGAATCCGAATATTCGTCCTCCGAGCCAAACACATTATAATCTACCCAGCCGGATTTGATGCAGTAATTTAAATATTCCTGCAGGCTGATGGCCTCGTCCCTGGTCCAGGCAAGGTACGTCTCGTCATTTTTGTTAATCTCATCCCGCAGCAGCGCCTTATTGCTCAGCAGCATACTGACAATATAACTGTAATATGCCTGATATTCCTTCTCCGCGTCCGCATAGATTTCCGGCGACTGCGCATTGCACTGTTCTTCCAGACGGGCGAGCACACTCTTCAGACGGCTTTCATAAGCGTCAAGCGCCTGTTTCTCCGTTTCGCTCGCTTTGGAAGACGTAAAATGCGACGTGTCAATGACATTATTATTGATCAGCGCGAAATATACGTCGTAGATCGGGATCTTAATGTCGGAGGAGTCGCCGGATGTGTTTGTAAACTCCCGTAAATTCTCAATTTTATTATATAGGATTCCCGCAAGCTCCTGTTCGAGCAGGTCATAAACCGCTTTCTGCAGATTTCCGTCAATAGACAGATATACGTCATTTCCGGCGGACGGTTCTTTGTATTCCATCGTTTCGATTTTCTTGCCCATGTTATCGACAAACACTGTTTCGGAACCTTTCGTTCCCTGCAGCTGCGCGTCCATGACCTGTTCGATGCCGGATTTGCCGATAATGTCCGTCAGCGTATACGTATCGTTATCTTTGGAAAGCTCTTCGTATTCTTCCGTTGAGATCTTTCCGGTGTAGCCGATGATTGAAGCAAAATATTTGCTGTCGGTATATTTGCGGATATAATCCTCTTCAATGGCAACGCCCTGTAACTGCGCCTGGTTCTCCTGCACATATGCCATCGTTTCTTCCGAAACGTCCGTCGCGATCGTCGTGGAGATATAGCGCTGATAGCTGTTTTGCGCAAGCGCATAGCGGACGACCAGTATTTTATACCGGTCAGCCGGTTCATAGTCCGTTTCATCCAATCCGTACCGTTCTTCCAGATACGCGATGACCTGTTCCGCCGTCGCTTCTGCCGTATCATAGCCAAGCTTTTTATCATAGCCTAAATCGTCAATGTCGCTTTCGCCGTATACGTCCGCCCGGAAACGCATCAGGCCCGACCCCTCCGCCAGAAAGGAATACGTCCCGTTTTTGTGCATCCGGATATTGAAATCATTCGTATAAGTATCCCCGTTCTGCGCAAGCGTCTGCAGCACTTCATAAATCACACCGTTTAATACGGTGTTTTTTTCATCGTTGTCTTCATACGTGCCGTTATCTTCAATCGTCACTTTATAGGCAAGTTCGTTATAGGCGAGCAGCATGCCGTTTCGGTCGTAGATATTGCCGCGCGTACCCTGCAGCACTTTTTTCTTTTCAATCTTTAACGTATAGTTTTCCTGGTAAGATTCCCCGTTTATAATCTGCAGCGTAAACAGCCGCTGCATCAGAATGGCGCTTAATGCGATCACAACGATCGACAGCACAAACAGCCGCGAGCTGAAAAAGCTCTTCAGGAAATCCCAGACAGAATCATATTCATACAAATTTCGCCGCACTCCTTTTTTCAATCGCTTCCAGTTTCTGGTTTATTTTTAACAGGATCGGATACAGCAGGATCATGATCAGCAGCGTATACACCAGTTCCGGCACAATGATGTGCATCAGGTAATACCCGAAATGGAACTGTCCCCGAAAAATAAACTTCAGGAAATAGACGCCGATATTATATACGACGTCGCTCGCTATGATCAGCGCCATCGGAAGCTTGATGTCGTCAGGGAAAAAGAACCTGCGGAACATACCGTTGACATATCCGACATACATATACACCAGCGCATAAAAACCCAGCATCGTCCCGTAGAACACGTCAAATAAAAGCCCCGTCAGGAATCCAATGTACATGCCCTCCCTGCGCCCGCGCATAAATCCAAAGGAAGATACCGCAATAATGAGCAGGTTCGGGGAGATTGATGCAAACTCCAATGCCTGAAACAGCGTCGTCTGCAGCAAAAAGCACACGCAAATTATGATAAACACCACGATTTTTCTTCTCATGCATCCACATCCATTCTACTCTGCTGACGCCTGTTCTTCCGCCGTCTGTTTTTTTTCCAGAATGACAAGCACGTTTTTTATATGTTCAAAGTCCGCCACCGGCGTGACTGTCCCGGATTTTGTGAGATTGTTCGGGTCAGTTTCCAGTGAATTGATGTATCCGACCAAAAGCCCCGGAAGGTATTTGCTGCTTGTATAAGAAGTCACAAGCTGGTCGCCGACGGCAACCTTATCGTCTTCATCCGTCAGGTTTTTCAGCTCAATGGTCTGCGTTTCACTCATCATCTCAAGGCTGCCGTTTACAAAACAGTTGTCCGACGTCGTAAGCACCATGGCGCTGACGCTGTTCCTGTCGTCAATGATCGAGCGCACATTCGCATAATTCGGCCCGACCTGCGTTACGATCCCGACCAGCCCGCTCCCGGCGATCACGTTCATATCCACTTCAATGCCGTCATTTGCGCCTTTGTCGATGATAAATGTGTTAAACCAGTTGCCGGCGTCCTTCCCGATCACGCTCGCGCCGATCTTTTTATATTCATATTGCTTATCCAGGTCCAGAAGCGCGCGCATATCTTCTATATCGTACTGTTCCAGCTTATACATATTTAATTCTGTCGTAAGCTCGTCCACCTGCGCCTGCAGCTCTTCGTTTTTCTGCATGACGTCCGCCAGGTCTTCCAGACTGTCCGCGCGCGCGCTCACCCATGCGCCGATCTGGTTGATCCCTTTCTGCATCGGAATAAACACATAACCCGCCGCCGTATTTAACGGCTCGATCGTAAATCCGGAAAGGAAACTGGCAAACATGGCGGCTACGCACAGGGCGGAAAGCGTAAACAGGACATATCTTGCCGGAATATGAAAACGCGCTTTTTTTCTTCGTCTCATATATGATTCCCCTATTTATATACTCTGGATTTCAGGCTGTAAGCAAGATGTTTGAACTCATTGTCCGATACGATCTTTACAAGTCCCTGCGCAACGCTCTCTTCCGGGTTGTCGCACCGGTTTACGCGGATGTTCGTGATCTCGGTAAACAGCATGTCCAGCTGCTCGATCTTTGAGCTGCCCCCGGTAATGTAAATGCCCGCATGGATAATGTCCTTTGCAAGCTCGGGCGGCGTTTTTTCCAATATAAGCTTGATGTTCGTGCATATATTTGTCAGGTTGTCGCGTATCGCTTCATAGACGATCGAAGATGTGATCTCCATCTCGATCGGAAGCCCGCTCACCACATCGCGCCCTACGATCACCATCGTGTCGTTCCTGCCCTCTTTTGCGCAGCTCAGTCCCTCTTTCAGAGAACAAGCCGTCTTGCGCCCGATCACAAGGTTATAGTTTTTGCGGATATAGCTCATGATCGACTCATCCAGGCGGTTGCCGCCAAAGTGCAGCAGGCGGCTGATCACAAGCCCGCCGAGCGATATGATCGAGATCTCCGTCGTATCCGCCCCGATGTCGACGACCATAATGCCGGTCGGCTCGTTGACGTTCAGGCCCAGGCCGACAGCGTCCGCGATCGGTTTTTCGCACAGCAGCACCGTCTTTGGTTTCGTCTTGCTTTTGTAAAAAATATCGAAAAACGCTTTTTTCTCCACTTCTGTGATATCCGTCGGGACCGCAACGACAAATTCCGCGCCGCGCGTCTTTCCCTTCGCGTTTTTCTCCAGAAATTCAAACAGCATTGCCTGCATATTATTGTAATCGGCGATCACGCCGTTTACGATCGGAAATGTCACCTGTATCTGGTCAGGCGCTTTTTCAAACATGGCATACGCATCGTCTCCATAAGAATACATCTGATTCTTATTGATGATCGCGATCGTATTCTTTTCGTTTAAAATCGTCCCGTTTGATTTGCAGTAGATTTTTAAATTGGCAGTTCCCAGGTCTACACCATAAATATTTGCTGACATCATTTTTGTCTCCTATCAGGGGCCAAGCAGCCCATTTTCTCTAAAACTGTAATAATTATTGTCGCCGATGATGATGTGGTCGTTTAACTCAATCTGGAGCATTTTCCCGCAATCGGCAATGCGTTCCGTTACATACGCATCCTCGCGGCTCGGCTCCGGCTGTCCGCTCGGATGGTTGTGCAGAAGTATAATATATACCGCTTCCGCCTGCAGAGCCTTCAAAAACACCTCGCGCGGCGATACGAGCGACGCGTTCACGCTCCCTATGGATATCGTGCTGTCTCCTAAAAAATGGCATTTGCTGTCAAACATACAGACGACAAAATGCTCCTTTTTTTCATGGCGGTAGCTCTCCATATAGTATTCCGCGATCGAAGCCGGATTCCGGAAACAAAGGGTTCTGCGGCGTTTTGTCGCCGCGATCCGCCGGGAGATCTCCGCGATGCATTTCAGCTGTACGGCTTTTGTCTTTCCGATCCCGTTTATTTTCAGCAGCCTTTCTATGCTGTAATCATACAGGTTCAAAAGATTCCCGTTCCCTTCCGCCAGCACCTGCTGCGCAAGCTCTACGGATGTGCTGCCCCGCGTCCCCGTCCGGAAAATGACTGCCAAAAGCTCGGCGTCAGATAAATAGCCCGGCCCGTACTGCAGGCATTTTTCATATGGTTTTTCTGAAGATGGAAGCTCTTTTACGGTCAAATGTTTCTGCATAAAATCCTTTCTACTCTCTCTTTACGACAGTCTGATCCAACCGTTCCCAATTATCTTAGCATATTAAATCCGTATTAACAAGATTTCCCTCATAAAGTTTTTGTAAAGACGTCAAAATTCCCAGTTTTGCATGGTACCAGGTCAGCCCGCCCTGAAAATAGACATTGTATGGCGCGCGCAGCGGCCCGTCGGCGCTTAATTCAATCGAAGAGCCCTGCACGAACGCGCCCGCCGCCATAATTACCTGGCTGTCATAGCCCGGCATGTCCCATGGCTCCGGCGTCACATAGCTGTCAACCGGCGCAGCGGCCTGGACGCCCTCGCAAAATGCGCACAGCCGTTCGGGCGTGCCAAGCGTAACCGCCTGGATAATATCATAACGCGGCTCGCTCCCGTCCGGAACAACCGGAAATCCCAGCCGCTCATAAAGATTCGCCGCAAAAACAGCGCCTTTTAACGCGCCCGCCACGACGACCGGCGCCTGAAACAGCCCCTGGTAAAACGACTGCAGCACGCCGAGCGAAGCCCCGACTTCTTTGCCCAGCCCCGGGGACGTCAGACGGTACGCCGCCTGTTCCACAAACGCGCGTTTTCCCGCGATATAGCCGCCCACCGGCGCAAGCCCGCCGCCCGGGTTTTTGATCAACGATCCTACGGTCAGATCCGCGCCAAAATCGGAAGGTTCTTTTAATTCCACAAATTCCCCATAGCAGTTATCCACCATACAGATCAGATCCGGACGGATATTTTTGATAAACGCGATCAGCTCCCCGATGCGCTCCGCCGACAGCGTCGGGCGCGTCAGATACCCTTTGGAGCGCTGGATCGTTACCATCTTAGTTTTCTCGTTAATCGCTTTTTTAATTCCCTCATAATCAAATCCGCCGTCTGAAAGCAGCTCCACCTGCCGGTACGTGACGCCGTATTCCGCAAGGGAGCCGGCGGACGGACGGATGCCGATGACTTCTTCCAGGGTATCGTACGGCTTCCCGACCGGTGAGAGCAGTTCGTCGCCCGGGCGCAGGTTCGACAGTAAAGCAAGCGCCAATGCGTGCGTTCCGCAGGTAATCTGCGGGCGCACCAGCGCATCTTCCGTATGGAAGCAGTCCGCATAGACCTTTTCCAGCGTCTCCCTGCCAAAGTCGTTGTAACCGTAACCGCTCCCGCTCTGGAAACAGTCCGCGTTTACTTTGTTTTTCTGCATGGCGCGGATCACTTTCATCTGGTTTATCTCCGCAATTTCGTCAATCTGCGCAAAACGTTCCTTTAAGCTGTCGGCAATTTTCTCCCCGAATTTGTAGACCTGCGGCGCAATGCCCATTTTTTCATAAATTTCTGTTAAATGCTCGCTCATTTGCTGTCTGTTATTCCTTTCTGTGTCAGTATATCACACATATATGCCAGAATTTTGTCGTTATCGTAAGAAAAGAAGTCTTTATTCACCCAGATCACATCTTTTTCGCGGCGAAACCAGGTAAGCTGCCGTTTCGCAAAATGCCTCGTGTCGCGTTTTATGACATAAACGGCGTCTTCCAGCGCACACATGCCCTCCAGATACGGAAAAAGCTCCTTGTAACCCAGCCCCTGCATGGACGTCATTTCTTTCGTGCAGCCCATTTCTTTTAAACGCCGGACTTCGTCCACAAGCCCTTTTGCAAGCATGTCGTCCACCCGTTTTTCGATCTGTTCATATATGCGTTCCCGCTTATCATTCAGCACAAAATAGGCAAAACAATAAGGGGACTGCTTTTGGCGCTCCGTCTCATTATGCGCCGAGATCTTTGTCCCTGTCAGGAAATAAAATTCCAGCGCGCGAATGGTGCGCCTGACATTATTTTCATGAATCGCGTCTGCGGAAGCCGGATCCGCTTTTGCAAGCATCCGGTGCAGGTAAGCCGCGCCTTTTTTTTCAGCGATTGCCTCCAGGCGTATGCGCAAATCCCCGCCGGCATCCTGTTTCGTAAAATCAATGTCATATAACAGCGCCTGGATATAAAAGCCCGTTCCGCCTGTTATAATCGGGATCCTGCCGTCCGCATAGATTTTTTCGATATATTTTTTGGCATATTCCCGGAACAGCGCGGCATTAAATTCTTCCCAGGGCTTTAATTCATCGATTAAATAATGCGGTATGCCCCGCATCTGTTTTTTTGTGATTTTCGCGGAGCCGATATCCATAGATTGATAAACCTGCATCGAATCGGCGGATATGACGGCTCCGTTGATCTGCTCCGCAAGGCGGATCGAAAGCTCCGTTTTCCCAACCGCTGTAGGGCCGGTCAGCACGACCAGCGGACGCTGCTGCATATTCTCCTGCCTCCCCGCGCTAAACAATGCGCTTAAATTTCTTTTCAATCTCCGTCTTTGACATGGAAATGATCGTCGGCCGCCCATGCGGGCAATGATACGGATTGTCCAGCTCCAGCAGGTCCGCCAGCAGTTTTTCCGCCTCGGCGCGCGACAAATGCTGGTTTCCTTTTACCGCCGCCTTGCAGGACATGGATGCGATTTTTTCCAATATTAAATCCGGCGTATTCCTGCCTGTGTCCGCAAGCAGCCCGTCCAGCATTTCCAGAAACAGCTCTTTTGTATTGACATTATATAAATTTGCCGGGACCGCGCAGATCGCATATTCCCTGCCGCCAAACGCATTTACCTCAAATCCCGCGCGCGTAAACTGCTCCTCATATTTATGGAACAGCTCCTCTTCCTGCATACTCATCGTGACAATGAGCGGCGGGCTGATCTGCTGGGACGTCAATTCTTTCTCCCGCAGCTGCCGCATCATGGCTTCATAGAGCACCTTTTCATGCGCCGCGTGCTGGTCGATGATGAAAAGCTCCTGCTCCGCCTGCACAAGCCAGTACGTTTCAAATAACTGCCCGATCACCGTATAGTTTCTTTTTTTCGCCTCTTTGATAAAATCCGTATGCGCGGCGCCCGCCTGATACGCGCCGCTTTCCGCAATCGTAAGCTGCTCGTAAATTTCTTTTTTTTCTGTTTCTTTTTTATCATATTCTTTTTTTTGAACCGGCGGCTCCGCCCGCAGGCTCCCTGCATCTGAAAATGTCCCATGGTCTTTATATTTCGGCTCATAAGGGCTGTCCTTTTGCACCGAAGCCGCGATCGCGGCAAGCCGTTTTTTCTCAAACGGCTCGGGCTTTTTCGCCATTTTTTCCGGCGTTTTCCCTTTCGGTTCCTCTGTCAGCGCCGCTTCCGGAACCATGTCCTTATGCGCTAACGCCCCACGGATTGCCTCTGTCAGCGTCCGGTAGATTTCCTCGCTGCGGCTGAAACGGATTTCCATTTTCGCCGGATGCACGTTAATATCCAGCAATTCGCTGTCCATGGCGATCTGCAATACCGTAAACGGGTACTGATGCTTCATCAGAAACGGTTTATACGCATCTTCTATACATTTTGCCAAAAGCGCGCTTTTGATATACCGCCCATTCATAAAATACATTTCATAATTGCGGTTCCCGCGCGCCGTAAACGGCTTGCCGATAAACCCTTCGACGGAAAACAGCTCATTGGAAAACTGTATCGGCAGCACGCCCGCCGCAAGCTCGCGCCCGAACATATGATAGATGATATCCCGCATCTGCCCGTTGCCGTTCGTATGCACTTTCGGCTGATTGTTGACAATAAACTGAAAGGAAATATCCGGATGCGACAGCGCAAGCCGCTCAATCAATGTGCTGATATAAGAAGCTTCCGTCTGCGGCGATTTTAAAAACTTCTGTCTGGCAGGCGTATTATAAAACAGATTGCGCACGAGGAACGTCGTCCCTTCCGGCGCGCCGATTTCTTCTATGTCAAGCTCCTTCGAGCCCTCGATCCGATATTTGGTCCCCGTCAGCTCCTCCGCGGTTTTGGTGATCAGTTCCACCCGGGATACCGCCGCGATGCTCGATAACGCCTCTCCGCGGAATCCGAGCGAAGAGATCGTGAGCAGATCCTCCACGCTTTTGATCTTGCTTGTCGCATGACGCAAAAATGCCGTCGGCACTTCTTCATGCGGGATTCCCTGCCCGTTATCCGTAATGCGGATAAAAGAAATGCCGCCGTCTTTGATCTCAACGGTAATTGCGGTCGCTTTTGCGTCGATCGCGTTTTCCACCAGCTCTTTTACGACCGACGAGGGACGCTCGATGACCTCCCCCGCCGCGATCTTATCAATTGTCTGTTCGTCTAATACCTGTATGTTCGGCATGGAACTCCCCCACTGTAGTATGTATGAAAAATCGTATAAAAATCAGATGCTCCGGCCGCTACCAGCGGTTTTTTACCTTGCTCTGGAGTTCGTTGAGCTTGACCATTGCCTCGATCGGCGTCATGGAGCTAAGCTCCAGACTGCGCAGCTCTTCAATGATCGCATCGTCCTTTACCGTATCAAACAGCGAGATCTGCTCCAGATCCACCTCGTCCGGCTTTGCGGCCTTTTTCTTCGGCTTTGCGGGCTTTCCCGCAACCCTGATATTTCTCGTGATCTCGGTGATGTCATTATTGCTCAGCTCCTCAACGATCTCTTTCGCGCGTTCAATAATGGAATCCGGCACGCCCGCAAGCTTTGCGACCTGGATTCCGTAGCTCTTATCCGCGCCGCCTTTTACGATCTTCCGCAGAAATACAATGTCGTCGCCCTTTTCCTTTACAGCAATGCAGTAATTATTCACGTTATCAAGCTTGCCCTCTAATTCCGTCAGCTCGTGATAATGCGTTGCAAACAATGTCTTGGCACCCAGCAGTTTCGGGTTTGAAATATGCTCGACGACCGCCCATGCGATGCTGAGCCCGTCAAATGTGCTCGTGCCGCGCCCGATCTCGTCCAGGATCAGGAGGCTTTTATCCGTCGCATTGCGTAAGATATTTGCCACTTCGTTCATTTCCACCATAAAGGTGCTCTGCCCGCTTGCCAGATCGTCCGATGCGCCCACTCTCGTGAACACGCGGTCGGCAAGCCCGATATCCGCGGAAGCCGCCGGGACGAAACTTCCCATCTGCGCCATCATGACGATCAGCGCCGTCTGGCGCATATACGTCGATTTGCCCGCCATATTCGGGCCTGTGATAATAGAAATCCGGTGATTCGCGTGGTCAAGATAGGTATCGTTTGTAATAAACATATCATTCGGTATCATTTTTTCCACGACCGGATGGCGGCCTTCCTTAATGTCAATCACGCCGTTTTCATTTAATTTCGGACGGCAGTAGCGGTTCTGTTCCGCAACGACCGCAAGGGAGACCAGCACGTCCAGCGACGCGATCGCCTTTGCCGTTTTCTGAATGCGCGTGACCTCTTCCGAGATTTTTTTGCGGATTTCGCAAAAGCATTCGTATTCCAGGGCGGTCAGTTTATCCTCTGCGCCCAGAATCATATCCTCCAGCTCCTTTAATTCCGGCGTGATAAAACGCTCCGCATTCGTCAGCGTCTGCTTGCGCACATAAGTGTCCGGCACCATGTTTTTATAGGAATTTGTCACTTCCAGATAGTAGCCGAACACCTTGTTGTATTTGATCTTTAAATTTTTGATTCCGGTCTTTTCCCGCTCCTTTTCCTCTAACTCCGCCAGCCACGTTTTCCCGTTGGTGCGGGCCTCCCGCAATTTATCAATCTCCTCGTGAAAGCCGCTTTTTAAAATGCCGCCGTCGCGGACAGAAATGGGCGGCTCTTCCGCAATTGAGGATTTTATCAGATCATAAATATCGGATAACGGGTCCATCTCCGCCTGAATCTGCGTTAAGAGCGCACTGTGGAAGCCCGCTAAAATCTGTTTGATCGGCGGCGTCATTTCGATGGAATTCCGAAAAGAAATCAGGTCTCTCGGATTTGCCGTCTGATACGTAATGCGCGTGATCAGGCGCTCCATATCATAAATCGGGGATAAATATTCCCGCAGTTCCTCCCGGTCGATCATGTTCCGGTTGATCTCGTCGATCGCGTCATAACGGTTTTCGATCTGCCTGCGGTCGATCAGGGGCTGCTCCACATAAGAGCGCAAAAGCCTTGCGCCCATTGCCGTTTTCGTTTTATCCAGCACCCACAACAACGAACCGCGTTTCTGCTTCTCGCGCATCGTTTCCACCAGTTCCAGATTGCGCCTTGTCGCGCTGTCAATGACCATAAACATGCCGGTCGTATACGGATGGATGGAAGACATATGCCCGAGCGAATTTTTCTGCGTTTCATATAAGTATTTCAACAGCGCGCCCGCCGCGATCGTCCCGGACGGATAATCCTGCAGCCCCAGCCCTTCCAGCCGGTTTGTTTTAAAATGGCGAAGCAGCGTCTCAGACGCCGTCTCGTCCGTAAAATACCACGCATCCAGCGTCGATATGCTCACGCCAAGCCTTGCGCGCAGCTCCTCGATGTCAATGCCGCTCACATAAAAAGATTCGTTGCAGATAATCTCAGAGGGCATATATCTGTGGATCTCGTCCAAAAGCTTCTGCTCACTGTCCACTTCTGTCACATAATAATCCCCCGTCGTCACATCTGCAATTGACAGCCCGTAGCGCTCGCTCAGGTATACGACCGCCATGATATAATTGTTTTTCGATTCATCCAGGGCCTGCATATCGGTGTTTGTGCCCGGCGTCACGATACGGATCACCTCGCGCTTTACCATGCCGCGCGCCTGCTTCGGATCCTCGACCTGTTCACAGATCGCGACCTTATACCCTTTTGAAACCAGCTTATTTAAATAGCTGTCCACCGCATGAAACGGGACACCGCACATCGGCGCGCGCTCTTCCAGCCCGCAGCTTTTTCCGGTCAGCGTAAGCTCCAGCTCCTTTGAGGCGGTCACCGCATCATCATAAAACATCTCATAAAAATCACCAAGTCGGTAAAACAGGATACAATCCTTATAGTCTTCTTTTGTTTTCAGATAATGCTGCATCATCGGCGTCGCTTCCGCCATTTTATCTGCCATGTCAGTCAAACCTCTTTTTCCAGTTTTTCGTATAGTTCAATTACCGTCAGCCGTCACAGCGGCGCATAGCGCGCGGCAATCGCCTCGGCCACTTTCAGCCCGTCCATCGCCGCGGACATAATGCCGCCCGCATAGCCCGCGCCTTCCCCGCATGGGTAAATGCCCGCAATATTGCTCATAAACTGCGCGTCCCTTACAATCCGCACCGGAGACGACGTCCGGCTCTCTATGCCGGATAAAATCGCGTCATAACGGTCAAAGCCCGGTATAAGGCGGGAAAATCGCTCCATGCCGCGGATAAACGGCTGTTTCATGCCGTCCGGGAGCAGCGTTCCCAGATCGGCAAAGACCGCCGCGCCTTTCGTCTGCGACGGAAAATCCCCGTATCCGGAGGAAAGCCTTCCCGCCGCGTAGTCGCCGTATAATTGCTGCGGGATCTTTCCGTTTCCGATGCGGTACGCTTTTTCTTCCAGCCGCCTCTGGAACGCAATGCCCCCAAGCGGCGTCGCATCCGCAAAATCCTGCGGCGTGACCGATACGATGATCGCGCTGTTTGCGTTCTGCCCGTCCCGTTTCCGGTAACTCATGCCGTTTACGGCAAGCCGCCCTTCTTCCGAGGACGCGTTCACGACATAGCCGCCCGGACACATGCAGAAGGAATATACGCCGCGCCCGTTTTCAAAATTTGCCGTCACTTTATAATCGGCAGGCGGCAGATATCGCATATCTGCGCCTTTATACTGATGTTCGTTCATCATCTGCTGCGGATGCTCTATGCGGAACCCGACGGCAAACGGCTTCGCCTCCATCTGCAGCTGCCGCTGATACAGCATTTCAAACGTATCGCGCGCGCTGTGCCCGATCGCCAGCACAAGCAGGTCTGTCCGGAGCTTTTGTTCGCCGTCTTTTGTTTTTATCGTAATGGCGGACACTTTTTTATCTTCCACAGAGATATCCGTCAGGCATGTCTCAAAGGAAAAGGTTCCGCCCAGGCGGAGGATCTCCCCGCGCAGGGACTGAATTGCCGTATGCAGCGCATCTGTCCCGATATGCGGCTTATTGACATATAAAATATCCGCGCCCGCCCCGCAGTCCACAAACGTCTCCAGCACATACCGGCTGCGTCCGAACGTATCTTTTACAAGCGTATTTAATTTCCCGTCCGAAAATGTCCCTGCGCCGCCTTCGCCAAACTGCACGTTGGACGACGGATCAAGAATGCCGGTTTCCCAAAAATGCGCCACATCCGCCTGCCGCTCCTCCACGCATTTCCCGCGCTCCAAAACAAGCGGCGCATAACCGCATAACGCCAACTGATAAGCGCAGAACAGCCCTGCCGGGCCGCTCCCGACAATGACCGGGCGGCTCTTTAACGGGAGTTCTCCGGACGCCCTGCAGCGGTATTTCGGCTCTTTGGTTAACATAATATTTTTATTGTTCACCCTTTTCAGGATTTTTTCTTCCTGTTTTTCCGCTGCCTGTGCGACCGCCACATCGACCGTATAGACATAAGCGACTTCATTTTTTCTTCTTGCGTCTATGGACTGTTTTCGGATCTGCATGGTAAACGTCTCTTCCGGTTTCAGCCCAAGCAGCTCCCTTACTTTTTTTTCGATATCCCGGCTGGTGTGTTTTAACGGCAGCCGGATCTGTGAAATCCTGATCATAGTCCCTCTTTTTCTTTGCCGGCATTTTGTCCGGCGCATCCTGCGACGCCAGCTCCGCCGCATGAAAGCCTGCGGCAAACCCGCTTGCCCACGCCCACTGCAGGTTGTATCCCCCGCATTTCGCGTCGACGTCGATCATTTCCCCCGCAAAAAATAATCCCCGTACAAGACGGGAGCCAAGTGTCTGCGGATCAATTTCATGGACGGGGACGCCGCCGGTCGTCACCTGTGCAAAATCAAAATCCTTTGTTCCGTTTATCGTTACGGCATACGCTTTTAATGCGGCGGCAAGCCGCTCTGCCTGCTCTTTCTGAAGCATGCGGCATGGCATATCCTTTTTTAATGCCGCGCGTTTTATTATGGCGGGAATCAGTTTCTCCGGCAAAAAACCGGTAAATCCGCGTTCCAGCGTTTTTGACGCCTGATAAACGCTGTGCATACGTTCCATCAGATAACCGGACAATTCCTCACGCGCCATATCCGGCTTAAAATCCAGCCTCACGCGGACCGTTTTTTTCCCGGCCAGCGCGCGTGCGGCAAAACGGCTGAACTGAAAAATGACAATGCCCGATAAACCATATGCCGTAATCTGCAGCTCGCCGCGTTCGCAGGCCGCCTGTTTTCCCTCGATATCCAGCGCGGCCCTGCATTCCATACGCACGCCCGCCGGAAGCTCCCACTGTTTTTTTTCAGCGGTTAACGCGGTCAGCGCAGGCAATGGCGGGATCAGGGCATGCCCCAGTTTCTGCGCAAACCGATAACCGCTCCCGTCACTTCCCGTCCGCGGGGAGGCTTTCCCGCCCGTTGCCAGAATCAGCGTGCGGCTGCAAATGGACAGCGGTTTTTGTCCTTTTTGCGCGGCGTTTACTTCTTTTTCTATTTCAAATTCAAAGCGCGCTTCCTGTTCCCAAAACGAAATGTTTTTTATATCGGCGGATAACAGGAACGGGATCCGCAGACGCCGCGCCTCTTCCAAAAGCACGTCCCTGACGGATGAAGCCTGTCCGCTTTCCGGATAAATACAGCTTCCGTTTTTCTGTACTGGCCGGACGCCAAGTTCCGAAAAAAAAGCAAGCGCCGCTTCCGCCGGGAATTGTTCCAATACGGCGGGAACAAACCGTTTATCCTCACAGTAATAATTGTTTAAATCCTGTACGGCGTTCGTATAATTACATCTGCCATTCCCCGTCGCCAACAGCTTTTTTGCCGGATCCGGCGTATGCTCGATAAGAACCGTCCGCATTCCCGCCCGCGCCGCCGTAATCGCGGCCATCAGGCCGGATGCGCCCGCGCCCGCTACCGCCGTATCGTATGCACTTCCCTCATCGATCACTTTCCCACATAT
>CANQQG010000006.1 GCA_947625875.1 uncultured Lachnospiraceae bacterium | reverse complement strand
CCGTCTCAAGGAGGAAGAAGAAAAGCGTCTTGCCCGTATCAAGGCGGAGCAGAAAAAAAAGGAGCAGGAGGAACGCTCCATACCGGAGATGGAACTCATTCATTACGAGAAGTACGATTATGTGATGATTGTGTGCAGGAATGAACTGGACTATAACGACCTCATCCGGCGGCTCGGCATCGAGGGGGCAAAGGTCGGCATCTCCAAGAGAAAGATTAACGCAAGGGCGATTTGGTACGACAAGATGAAGGCTCAAATCGTACCGCTCGACGAATTAGAGAACAGGGAAGGTGCCGGGAAATGAGAAAAGTGATATTTGTCGGTGCCGGGGAGTATGCGGAGTCTGTATATGACTCGATGTCAAAGAGAGATTATGACCTCATCGGATTCGTCGATGATACAAAGAAGGGTTCCCACATCGGGAGGCCCGTTTTAGCAAGCAGGATAGAGCAGGTTCCCGGTTTCCGGGAATATGCCTATTTCATATCCATAGGAGATACAGAGCCGAGGAAAAGGTTGTTCGAGGAAGTCCAGAGGCTCGGTCTTGAGACAATCAATATCATCGACCGTTCGGCTATGATAGCGGACTCGGTTTCCATCGGGACCGGCAATTTCATCGGCAAGATGGCGGTCGTGAATATCGGGACGGTCATCGGAGACAACAACATGATAAACTCCAAAGCACTGATTGAACACCATTGCACGATAAAGAACCACACCCGCATCGCCACCGCAACCACGATGAACGGCGATGTGATTGTGGAAGATGGTGCATATCTCGGCAGCATGGCTTGCTGCATCGGTCAGCAGAGGCTTGGAGAGTTTTCCATTATCGGGGCGGGTGCGGTGGTACTCGGAGACATCGAGCCGTACTGCACGGCAGTAGGAGTCCCGGCTAAGGTCATTAAAAGGAGGGGAAAGGCATGACGGTATTGGTAATCGCTCCTCATCCGGACGATGAAGTCTTAGGATGCGGGGGAGTTATAGCGAAAAGGGCGAAAGCGGGGGACGATGTATGGGTCTGCACCGTGACCGAGGGCAAATCTCCCATGTACTCGGAAGAATTTGTCCAGAATGAGGAAGTTGAGATGCAGAACGCCCACAGGAAACTCGGCGTGGCACATTCCATTCTGCTCAGACTTCCGTCGGCGATGCTCGATACGCTGCCGCAGCACGAGATAAACGAGAAGTTGGCTGAGGTCATCGACACGGTAAAGCCGGATGAGGTCTTTATTCCTCATCATGGCGACGTACACAGAGACCATCAGATTGTCGCCGACGCTGCGATGGTCGCCCTCAGACCGAACGGGAAGAATCCGGTCAGACGAATACTCGCCTATGAAACGATGTCCGAAACGGACTGGAACATACCGAACACGCAGAACGCATTTGTCCCGAATGTATTCGAGGACATAAGCGAGTTCGTCGTCCAAAAGACTGAGGCTCTGATGATGTACCGGTCGCAGGCACAGGTATATCCGGCGGCGAGGTCCCCGATAGGGATACAGGGACTGGCTCTCCACCGGGGAGCGACGGTCGGCATGGAGTCGGCTGAGGCATTTATGTTGGTTCGGGAGGTGGCTGAATGATTGTGACATCACATCAGCCGAACTTCCTTCCGTATATGGGAATATTCTACAAGGCGTACAGGAGTGACATTTTCGTTCTGTCAGATGATGTGCTGTTCTCCAAGAAAGGGATGCACAACTACAATTACATCCGGACCAAGGACGGCAGCCAGAAACTTACCCTTCCGGTAAGTTCTCATCACGATATGAGGCTGTGCGAAGTAATGGTGGCAGAGCCGGAGCGGTCCCTGCCAAAGATTGTGCGGACGCTCAGAGAGGCATACGCCAAGACGGAGCATTACAGCGAAGGGCAGGAGATACTCGACATTATCGGCGGGATGGCAAAGGCTGGACTTCGGATGACGGAGTTGAACATAGCCGTCATCGAGCATATCCTCAAGCGGATGGGGATTAAGGCACATATCCTCATCGCATCGGAGCATCTGTCTCTGGTGGGACATAAGGATGACCGGATACTGATGATGTGCAAGCAGACCGCAGGAGATGTTTATTACAGCGGGACCGGGGCGAAAGCCTACCATGACGACGAGCGATACCGGGAAAACGGCATCGAACTCGTCTACTCAGATTATGAGCCGGTTGTTTACAGGCAGAAATACGAGCCGTTCCTCCCGAACATGAGCGCCATAGATTACATTTTCAATGAAGGGTACAGGATTCCGGAGGGTTGGCAATGAATAAAGAGAGAAGTTTCGGTATCTACATACCGAGTTACCGCAGAGCGGATACCATATCCACTCACAGGCTGTTGGAATATTACAAGGTGGTCGTGAGGAAATCCGAGGAGGATGCCTACCTCAAGGCCATACCGGAGGAGAATCTGATTGCAGTTCCGGACGACGAGATAAACAACGTCGTCAAGGTAGTGAACTGGATCGTGGACAACTCCGAGGAAGATGTCATCGCCATGATTGATGACGATATGAATGACCTCATCTACCGGCTCGATTTCAACGAGAAGATTACGGATGCGGAGGTCATTACCTCAGAACTGGAAAGGATTGCTCAGTTAATGGTGGACCTCGACATAGGGTACGGAGCGGTCGATGCCTCGATAGCACCGTGGAACTACTCGCAGGAGTTCACGTTCGCCGGCACGTCGGGAGGTCTGAGGTGGTTCAACAAGAAGGTGTACAAGGCAAGGTTCGACGAGAAGGTCGGATATTGCTGCGATACAGATGCGGTGTTGCAGGAACTGCTCAAGAACCGCATCATCCTCAAGCCGAAGTACCTGTGCAGCCACGGAGCCACGGACGTGAACGCCGGAGGCAATTCCCAAAAGACCCGGAGCGACCAGATAGCGAGTTTCGAGTTGATGAAGAATAAGTGGGGGCGGTATTTCGACTATCAGCTAAAGACCAACAAAATCTATGTAAGGGTAAGGAGGTAGAATCCGTATAAAAACGGAACTACCTCATATTTTTACGGATTCCTCTTGACTAGGCAGGAGGTTGTGCTAAGATACGCCAAAGTCAAAGGAAGGAGGTCTATGGATGGCTTATGATTTAAGGACAAGGAGCAATCATAATATGTTCACGATGGCATCGCTTTTACAGAAGGCGATACGCAGGGGAGATAAGGTCCGAGCCGGATATGCAGCAATGGAATTGTTCGGTTCGTATCACTCTATGCTGTGGAACAGGATTATGACTGTATCCTGCGAGGACTGTTGGGGCATTTTGGCAAAGGAGATTGTGGCTCTGAGGTACACGGATGATGTGAGGAACCGCAACAAGAAAGGGTATGAGAAGGATACGCAGTATGTATCCAAGGCAATCACTCTACTGTGCGATGCCAAAAAGAGCAGGGATGCCTGCTATTACGCCTGCAACTTCGTCCTCCAAACCTATGTAACAGACCCCGGCGAGTTACCGAGGGAATTTGTTATGCAGACCAAGAGGGAAATCGAAGGAGTTCCGGCAGACGCTCTTGAGATTAAGGAAATCAGCGGGGCGGTAGGGAAGTGGGAAGTTCCTCAAGCCGAAACTGAGGCGAGGCAGATGTCATTGTTCGACATCATGCCCGCAAAGCAGAAACCCGATACTCTGAAAATCAGAGAGACCGACAGCAGGGAGAAGAAATGCGAGATGTGGGCGGCGTATCTGAGGAAAGGTATCCGGACCCTCGACATGGAACTGGCAGGGTATGCAATCCACAATCTGCGGCAGACGGATTTATCCTATGCGTGGAGGACCCTGTATGTAATCTCCCGGAACGAGTGCAAAGGCATCCCGACGAGGGAGATTGTATCGCTGAAACAGTCCGATGGATATGTGAACAAGAATAAGGGACTGGATAAGCGGGACGAAATCTACATCTGCAAAGGCATAATGATACTGATGTATCAGATAAGCGGGCAGTATGGAAGGACGGTAGGCAACGACATCATGGACGTGGAACTCCTCGTGAATTGGGAGGACCACGAATTCATCGACATCAGAAACTGCGAACTCCCGGACAACATCGTACCGGAATGGGTGTACGATGTTCACACAATCAAAGGGAAGAAAGCGGGAAAGACTGATTGGGGGATGAATTTGGTAGAACAGGAGGCTTTATCTCCATTGCAGATTGCTTTCTTCGACGAGGGGAGTTGGCAGCCACGATACGAATACAAGCATCTGCACGGCTTATGTACCGAGGGCGAGTATCGGGAGATGCTCGAATACAGCAAAACTCGGAAAGGGAACCCGGTCGAGAAAATTCAAGATAAATACGGATTTTCCTATTGACAGGTCGGGAGGCTGTGCTATCGTACGACCATCAAAAAGCAATAAGCAGGAGGCGGTCGTAATGGTAAAGAAATCAGACATCGTTCGAGAGGCAGTCCGGGAGGGCGACTTCAAGAAGGCGTTGAGAATAGCGAAAGGATTCCGGATAGGCGTAACGGTCTCGGAGAGGGACAGGATGAGCCGGGCGTATGAGTGCATCGTCCATCCGGAGTTTTACAGACAGATAGGAACAGACATCCCCAAGGCGATAGCCGAAGGTAAGGAGGTAGTAAATCGCCTGTATGGGGCGTGAGCCGCCCAAACTGAATAGCCAAGAAAGTATCAAGGAGCCGGATAGGAACGCAGCACGAGCCTATATCGGCTCCTTTGGTATGCAGGAAAGGTGGTGAGCGAGCGTGGCTAAGAAAAAGACGGAAAAGACGGCTGAAAACAAGGCATCTGGATACAATGGAACGGCGAACCTCGTGCCGGTGCGAACCAAAAGCGAAGCAAAGGAGCGGGGCAGGAACGGAGGCATCAAGTCCGGGGAGGCCCGGAGACAGAAAAAGTCGATGCGTGAGATGGCAAAATACATCATGAACTCGTCCGTTTCCAAACAGATGGAGAATGTGAGAGATACGCTCGCTCGAATGGGAATCGAAGAAAACGACATGACCTACCAAGCTGCGGTGGTAGTCAGACTGATACAGAAGGCTATGGTTGACGGCGACACATCGGCAATCCGTGTAATCGGGGAGTTGACGGGAGACCTCAACCGATTTGGCTTTATTGAGGACGACACGCCGGATATTGTGGAGATGCAGTATCCAACCATCCTCATACCAGAAAATGGCAGGGATGAGCCGAGGGCGAATATGCTCGGTCCCCAAGCAGGACCGCAGACGATGTTCATGGCATCCTCGGCAGACATAGTGATATACGGAGGAGCAGCCGGCGGCGGCAAGACATACGCCCTGCTGTTGGAGGCACTCAGGCACAAGGATGTCAAGGGATTCGGTGGAGTCATCTTCAGAAAGAACTTCACGCAGATTACGGCAGAGGGCGGTCTGTGGGACGCAAGCATGAAGATATTCTCCCAAGTCCCGGACGCTCATTCGAGGAAAACGCCGAAACTCCATTGGAGATTTGACGGCGGTTCCAAACTGCACTTCGCCCACATAGACAGGGAGGAGGACCTGCTCGCTTGGCAGGGTACAGAAATCGCATACTTGGCGTTTGACGAGTTGACCCACTTTACCAAACACCAGTTCCTGTATATGCTTTCCCGAAACAGAAGTACCTGCGGCATCAAGCCGTATGTGCGAGCCACCTGTAACCCGGATGCGGATAGTTGGGTGGCTGACTTCGTTTCGTGGTGGATAGACAAAGATACCGGATACCCGATAAAGGAGCGCAGCGGAGTCATCCGTTATATGTGCGTTCTTAACGATGTCATCCATTGGGGAAACACGCCGGAGGAACTGGAAAAGGAGTTCGGGATAGCGGAGAGTGACTGCAAATCAGTCACGTTCATTGCGAGCCGCTTGGAGGACAACAAGGTTCTGATGGAGAGCGACCCCTCATACCTTGCGAACCTCAAGGCCATGACCGAGGTCGATATGGAACGGCTGCTGTACGGCAACTGGAAGATTAAGGCACAGGCGGGGCGGTACTTCAAACGGACCCAGATACCTGCGGACGGATACCTCGAACGCATCCCGGACGATGTTCTGTACTGGTGCCGTGCCTGGGATATTGCGGCGACGGACGAGGACGAGGACGGAGACCCGGCATACACGGCGGGAGTCCTCATCGGGGCAAGGAAGAGCGGCAGATTCTTGGTAGCCGATGTCGTGAACCAGAGGATAAAGGCGGGAGATGTGGAAACCCTCATACTGATGACGGCAACCGCAGACCGAAAGAAGTACGGTTTCAATTACAAGGTCAGAATCCCGCAGGACCCCGGAGCCGCCGGGAAGATTGTGGCAAAGCAGTACCTCAATCATCTCGCCGGGTTCGATGTCAAAGCGGAGCCGGTATCCGGCAGCAAGGAACTCCGGGCATCTCCATTCGCCGCACAATGGCAGAATGGATTTGTCGATGTTCTGGTAGCACCATGGAACGAGGATTACTTCAGCCAGTTAGAATCGTTCCCGGACTCCAAGTTCAAAGATATGGTCGATGCCTCGTCAGATGCCTTTAACGAACTGACCGATGGCAATTTTGACATAGATTCGCTCCTGTAAAAAATCAAGAAAAATACTGATTTTCTTCTTGACATGGAGGTAGGCTATGCTATCGTACGCTAAACCAAAAGCAATAAGGAGGTGCATACGATGGGATTTCTTCTGAAGGATAAGACGGATGAAGAACTGGCAGGATATTTCAGAGAGTATGTAGAAGGGTTCCAATGCAAGGAGCGGCACACTCAATCCGCTTGCGACGAGGAACTCGCCTATGACAAACTCGTAGCCTATTTCTTCCCGAATGAGTTGAAACCGCAGGTCAGATTGTACAACAAGATGATGGATGTGGCGGTGGAATATGAGGAGTCTGGATTCATGGCAGGGTACAGGCTCTGTCTAAAGCATTTACAGGAGCAGGCAGGCTCTTTCGAGGACAGCACAACAAATCCTCCACCGGGAGAAGAACAGGGGCAGGAACAGGCAGATACAGGCTCCGTGGATGCCTTGGATTTCATTTCCTCAAAGCAGATAGCCGATATGTTCGGGACTCCAAACTGGAAGATAGTACACCGGATTGACGAGTACATACTCCCGAATGTCCCGGACGAGGAAAAGGCGGGATACATCAAGCGGACGGAGAAGAACAGCCAGAACAAGAAAACGACGCTCTATTACCTCGGATATGATGCCTGCAAGAACTACATCGACTATATGATGAACAGCAAGAAGTTCCACAATGTAGAAGTCGGCATTGCCAAACTCATTGTGGAGATGAAAAACAGGTTTCAGCCGGCAATGGCGTAAGAAAATAATACAGCACTCAGAACGGACAGTCTGCACACCGCAGGCTGTTTTTCTGTTGCGGAAAGGAGAACAACGAAGTGGATGAGCAGCAAAGAGCGAAACTCGCCCAAGTCCAGAAACTGAGGAGGGGAGCAGTAATCATCGAGCAGACGCAGGACCAGTTCAGACAGGACGGATACACGAACCTGCTGAATAAATACGGGACGGCACAGGACAATTCAATGGCATACTCATACGAGCAGGAGCCGGTCACTACTGACCTCGAACTCATCCGTCTGTATGAGGGCAACGGCCTGTTCACGAAGATAATCGACCGTCCGTCTGAGGAGGCTGTGAAACATGGGTTTGACATCGACTATGGAGACGAGGACATCGCCGAATATGTGGATGACAGGCTCGATGAATTGGAATTTGAGGATAAGTTCGCAACGGCAGAGAAGTGGGCGAGACTGTACGGCGGTGCAATCATCGTCATGCTCTGCGATGACGGGGGAGGTCTTGAGGAGCCGCTCGATTGGAACAAGGTCACGACCATCGAGGAGTTGCGGGTATTCGAGAGGGCGATAGTGCAGGAGGATTACACGAGCCTGTACCATTTCCACTTTTTCGACTCGCTGAAGAACAAAAAGCCGTTCGGTCAGCCGGAGTATTACCACGTTTACTCCACCTACGGATATTTCACGGTGCATTACAGCCGGTGTCTGATATTCAGAAACGGCAGGCTCCCGGAGCAGACGACCAATTCCATATACAGGTATTGGGGGATGCCCGAATATGTCAAAATCAACCGGGCGTTGCGGGAGTGCATCACTTCCCATGAAGATGGTGTGAAACTCCTCGAACGCTCCGTACAGGCGATTTACAAGATGAAGAACCTTGCACAACTTCTCAGCACGGATGCCGGGGAGGACAAGGTTCTTCAGAGGTTGCAGGTCATTGATATGGCGAGAGGCATCCTCAACTCCATAGCGATTGACACGGACGGCGAGGATTATGATTTCAAATCCCTTCCGATGTCCGGCGTTAAGGACGTGATTGATGCGACCTGCAATATGCTCTCAGCGGTCACGAACATACCGCAGACCATATTGTTCGGTCGGTCCCCGGCGGGAATGAACTCCACCGGCGAGAGCGACCTCGAAAACTACTACAACATGGTGGAGAACATTCAGAAACAGAACATGAAGTCAAACGCCCGGACGGTCATCGACCTCATACTCAAGCAGGGACTGATTGAAGGCAAGATACCGGAAATCCCGAAGTACAAGATGAAGTTCGCTGCCCTTTGGTCCATGTCCGAAACCGAGAGAGCGGATGTCTCCCAGAAGAACGCCCAGACCGAGCAGGTCAAGGCTCAGACGGCACAGGTCTACATCGACTCCGGCGTACTCGACCCAAGCGAGGTCAGAAAATCCCTTGCCAATGAGGGAGAATTTGACATCGAGGAAGTGATTTCCGAGGAGGACCTCATACTGCCGGAAGATACGTTCTCCCCGACAGAGATGTCGGGAACATCAGCATCCGACGACTTTGACATTGAGTTGAAGTCGGAGGTCGAGGATGGAGAGAACTGCGAGGCAGCGGCGGTCATCGTCATCAAGGACGGCAAAATCCTGTGCGGCAGCCGCAGGACATCCGAAGGCATCTGCGGTCCGGGAGGTCACATCGAAAAGGGCGAGACCCCGGAGGATGCGGCTCTCAGAGAGGCACAGGAGGAGTTTAACATCGTCCCCCTAAACATTCTACCTTTGGGAGTTTACAAAGGCAGCACAGGCTCATATTGCGATACTATGGTATAAGTGGTCGATACAGAACCAAGTCCTGCAAATCACGAATCCGGGGCGGTCGATAACGACGAAAGGGTATCTGCTGTCAGCCGACACGGGACTCATCAACATACCGAAGAAAATCACAATCGGCTCCGGCGAGGAAACAAAGACCGGGTGGGAGGTTGAGTACCTGCTGAACGGTGCAATCGGCGTGAACGACATCGTTCAACTCAAGAGCAGCACCGTCAACGGGTATTTTCTGGTCTACAAGGTCACGATTGACGGCGACAACATGGAGGGCGATTGGGTCTGCACGGCTCAGTTGCTGAAAATCGCAGAGAAACCCAAACTGGACAAGAAAGCGTCCTCCGGAGGCAAAAAGAGTTCCTCATCATCGTCGGGAGGAACCATCAAGAAAGGCGATAAGGTCAAGGTCATAAGGACGGTCAAGCAGGGGAGCAAGACCAAAGGCTATCAGTACGCCGGCGGGATGTTTACCTGCTATTACTCTGTCTACGACGTGATACAGGTCAAGGGCGACAGGGTGGTAATCGGCATCGGCTCCGTCGTCACGGCAGCCGTTAAGATGTCGGACCTTGCCAAAGCATAGCAGGAGGGAAGAATGTTACAGGAGTTCACAGCAGAAATTGAGGCGACAGCGAAGGCGGTCGTCAATGATATTCATACCGCATTGCCGGGAGAAATCGTTTCCTACGATGCGGGGACGGGGACGGCGACCGTAAAGCCGGTGGGGAAATACGTCACATCTGACGAGAAGGAACTGAGTTATCCGACCATCACGGAGGCCCCGGTCGTGTTCCCGTTCTGCCAGAACGCAGGAGTCGGGATAGCGTTCCCCGTGAAAAAGGGAGATAGCTGCATCATCATCATATCCGAAGTCGAACTTGATGCTTGGAGGAGCGGAGCGGAGTCTGAAGGCTCCCTGCGGTTCGACTTGACGAGTGCGATGGTAATACCCGGACTCCTCGAAGGAGGCAATGCCGCATCCGAGAAAGCGGCGAAAGAGAACGCCGTCGTCCTCACGGCGGGAGATGTCGAAGTCTCCGTGTCCGGGGGAGGATGCAAGGTCGATACAGGCTCCACGGTACTGGACGTAACCGACAGCGGAGTCAACATCAAAGGCAATGTCACTGTGCAAGGCACGGTACACGCCAATAACATTTAGAAACGCTCAGAAATAGGGCAGACAGCCACAGGGAGCGTTTCTTTTGCGCTAGACAACAAATTCTACATCAAAGGAACTAAGGGGCAGGAAAAGCCAAATAAGAAGTCCATACAAGAGGAGGTGCTTTATGGATATTTTACTATCCGCAGACGGAGATTTATTCCTCACGGAGAAAGGAGACATCTCCCTTGTCGAGTCAGTCGCCCAGAAGATTAAGATACGGCTCAAATGGTGGCTCGGAGAGTGGCGATGGGATGAGGACGAAGGTCTGCCATACAGGGATGATTTGTTCATCAAGAACCCGGACACGGACGGCTTTGAGATGGCTGTCCGGGAGAAGATATTTGAAATCGAGGAAATTACGGAGGTCAAGGACGTATCCGTGACCTATGACGTGAAAACGAGGGTCGGAAAGATTAAGTTCGAGGCCCTCACAGATACAGAAACCATAAAGGAGGAGGTGGTAATAGATGGCAGAATACGGAGTAACTGACAAGGGTTTCGTCATCAAGCGGTTGGATACCATTATGGAGGAAATTCATACCGACTTGACGGAGGCTTTCGGGTTTGATACGAGGCTGACAAAACCGTCATTTCTCGACACTCTGATTACGACATTCTCCTATCAGATTGCGGACCTGTGGGAAACGGCACAGAACAATTACTATGCCAAGTACCCTGCGACGGCGACCGGTGTAAACCTCGACAACGCAGTCCAGTACGGCGGCATCCGCAGGGCGGCAAACAAGAGTACCTCATACCCGCTGCACTGTACCGGGGACGACGGCACTTAGGTTGGACGAGGACCGAGTTGCAGAAGTTCGCCGAGTACGACGGGTTAGATTGCGAGGCCATGATGATGGCAGAATCCTGTATGGGAGGAGTAACGGTCGGAAGTCCCATGTATCATCAGATGGAGGAGATTGGAAACGAAGTCTGCCGCCTGCGGGATGAGTTGAAGGCTCTGATGGGAGCGACAAGATTCGACGTTCTTATGAATGACCGCTTTACGCTCAAGGCGTGGAGAGGAGAGGTAGCAGCAAGGTACATTGCAAAGCACCCGGAGATGGCTCCCGCAGATTGCTGTCCCGGATGGGAATAAGAAAAATCGGCGTGAGGAGGTGGAGAGAGTGAGCCTTGTAGAAAACAGATTTAGGGAGAGACGGACGAAATGGGGATGGACAATCAAAAGCATGGACGATTTGATTCTTGCCATTTTAGGGTATCCGTACTTCCAGACAGTAGCGTCCTGCTTTGTGAAAGAGGCAGTTGAAAGTGCAATCAATGACCGTGCGGAATGGAATGATGTTGAAGAATTTGCAGGGTATATCGCAGAAATGTATATTTGATAGGAGGTGTAGTCAATGAGTGAACTGAGAGAAAAGCAGAAAGCCGAGGCTGTCAAGCGGATGAAGAAACTCGGCATCATGGAGCAGCCGATTAAGGAGTTCGAGGAGGAAGGGAAACTCAACCTCTCCGAGAATGGTGGACTCCTGTACTGGCTGAATGAGGAAGAACAGAAGATGGTGGACGATTTCGAGAAGGAGCATAACGGTCTCGTCTACCACGTCGTAAAGGCCCGGTTCGAGTTCGGGTTGACATACGCCCTGCTGTATGTATCGGAGTATGTCGATGAATGGGAGATTGATGTGGAGGACCTCGGAGAAGGGCAGACTCTCGCCTACGTCGTGAATGTGGATGCTCCGGATTGCAGCGAGTTTGGAACCATCGGCATCAAGCCGTCAATCGGCGGCATCGCCAGAACTTGGTAGGAGGTACGAGATGGAGGAAGAAAGAGACATCAGAACCTGTCCCGTCTGCGGGAAGGAAGTTGCGAGGGAGGATATGCTGTTTACCCACGACTGCCACGGCATCACATACAGGCTCGTATGCTTTGAGTGCTACGAAAAGCTGATGGAGAAGGGGTACGACGGCGAGTATTACTCAGAGGCTGACGAGTGCCTCGATGACGATTATTGAGGAGGGACGAGATGCAGAAGGATGGAATCAAGGTAGAAGGACACGTCGGGAAGTGGTACGTCATCGACGAAACGACGTTCCGGGGAGAGCCGGCGTACCTCGTCGAGCATGAGACCTACGGAGACGAGGCTGCCTGTCTCATCATCAACGAGAAGAAAGAGGTCATTCTCGGTGATGTGTGGAATGGATTTCTGGACCTCGCAGAGGCTTTTGACGATTACGATTACAAGGAGGAATGAAAGATGCAGAGAAAGAATATGACCGAGGAAGAAATGAGGGAATTTAGCGAGGATGTCCTGCCACTCCTCAAGCAGATTAAGGAGATTGCGAGTGCGAACGGCGTGGAGTCCGGCATCAGAATCTGGATGTCAGATAACTATGTGAGCCTTGAGGGTTCCGGACTCTGCGGATGGGAACTGAACATCTATGATGGCAGACCGGAGATGAAGTTCGAGAAACGGGTTCCGCTCGGCGGGGAGGTGGCTGAAGATGGCAAGTGAGATGACGCTGCGGCAGTTCTGCGAGAGATACCGCCGGGGAGATTTCCTCAGCAAGGACAGAGCCGTCCAGATTGAGGCGGGATGGTACGACTGGTTCTGCTCCGACAGTTCCCTTGCCAGAAGGCTCGGAAAGATATGGAGCATCCTCAAGGGAGTCAAGAGCGATTACGTCCTCGACAATTACCGGGTGTGGTTTAAGAACAACTGCCCGATGGTCGGCCCTCTCTATGACGACGTAAGGTTCGAGCCGCTCGATGAGAGCCGGCGGGACGAGTTGTATTTCGGGGTCGCCATTGACGACAAGCGGAACAATGCCAAGTACGCCGTGTTCACGGCAAGGAACGACTACGAAAATGAGCGGCTGTTCAGCACCGTGTACGAGGTCCGGGATTTCATCAACGGATGGGAGGATGCCCTCAAGGACAAGACGTTCTATGAGATGAAGGCGGCGAGGGATGAGGAGGCGAAAGCCGCACTGGAAAAACTCTCCAAAGAGACAGACAGAATCCTGTCATCGGTAGGAGACATTCTGAAGGAACTTGAGGAGGGAGCAGATGCTGAATGATTATATTCAATCCTACATTGCCGCCAAGAAAAAAGGAGACAAGAGGAAAATGGAGCAGATTGAGATGGATTTGCAGCGGTTAGGGATGGACCGGATGACGCTCTTGGCAGTCGTCGCAGACCTCGAAAAAACTCAGTAAATATGCGGATTTTCTATTGACCATGGTGGAGGTTATGCTATCGTACGTCCGTAATCAAACAATACCTGTTACGGATTGGAGGTGGCAGCCATCAAGAAGGACTCGGAGGAGTTGAGAAAACTGAAACGGAGGGTAAAGGAACTCGAAATGGAAGTAGAACAGCTCAAGAAAAAGGACCGAGACAACACGGCAATCGAGATAGTTACTTGGACGGTAGCGATAATCGAATTAGCCACAGCCATCATCGCCTTGGCAGCGAGTTTGGCAAGTTGAATCGGTCCGGGGGAGGGGGAGTCATACCTCCCTCCCTGTTCCATAAGAATACCACAGGAAGGAGACGGTGTAAATGAAAATCGTAAAAATGATTTCCGGTCTTGGGTTTGTAGCCGGGATTGCAGTATCAGCCATCACAGGTAATGCCGTTGGAGCCATAGTCTCCCTTGGTCTGGCGAGTTTCAACCTTGGCATCCTGTGCGGAGAAAGGAGCAGAAAATGAAGGTATTTCACAGAAAGGTAGACCTCCGGAGCCGGAAGGCAATGACGGGTTTCCTCGAAAACCATTTCAGATATGACACGTCGAACAGTTGGAACCGCAGCACGTCCTACGCCAATAATCTCAAGGTAGACCGAATCGGACTCTCCAACGAGCAGGTAATGAAACTGCTCGACATAATGGACTGCGAGGGAGCCTACGATAACGTCAACGACAGGATTTGGGAGTTCGGTGCCAATCACGATTGGAGATGGCAGGCGGGTTTCAACGGCAGGAGCGGAGGCTATCTGGTTCTGTATCAAGGAGGATGGAAACCCGGCGAGCATAAATCGTACTGCACGGCCTGCGGGCAGAGAAATTTCACAACGGTCGAGGAGACCGGATGCCGATGCGGAAGATGTGGCAGGGATACGAGAGTGAATTTCGCCGTTCATCCAAAGCAGATTTACACGATGCCCGGAAAGGGTCTGGACATGGACGCTGATTTCGAGGACTGGACTATGGATGAATTGAGGGAGCGTGTGAAGTTGGTCGAGGAGTTCGACCTCCTCTGCGATGAAATTGTTGCCGAGGCTGCTTGGATGGCAGACAACATGGAGGCTGTGGAGCAGGAGATTATGGTCCCTGCGACACGCAGAGTTCTGAAGGAGGCGGTCGTATGAGTTCCCGGTATAAGTCTGTGAGCAACGGAAAAGGAACCGACCTTATGATAAGGTCCGGGAACTTGATGGAGGAGGCGTATATCTCCGTAGGAAAGGACGGAACAGACATTACAGTCAGAGGCTGCGGAAAAGTGCTGTGCTTTGACAGTTGGGACGATTTCATCTCAGCAATAGACGAGACAAAGGCGGCGTATTTCCATTCTGACGAGGAGTTTTGCAGGAGGTGGTCGGATGCTGAAAGTAGGCAGCATTGAAGAAAAGGGCGGCGAATACTCCATCAGCAGGGAGTATTATAGGCAGGGCATGATTTTCAAGGACGAGGATGCCTACCGGAACCGGAAAGACGAGCCGTGTTATGTGCCGGAGTTGTCCGATTCCGTATATACCGGGAATGACATCCTCAATATATGCAACGGTCAGCAGGAGTTCGCAGATGAATTGTTCGAGGGACTTGACTGGCAGCACCCGGAAACCCTCATCGAGGACTGGATTCGGAACGAAGAATGGGTCATCTGCGAGGGATGCGGAAAACTGGTAGATTACGGGGACGGCTGCAATGACAAGGTTTGCCCGAACTGTGGGAAGGAGGTCGAGCCATAATGACGACTGAGGCTGTTGAGGTTTGCCCTCATTGCATGAGCGAGAATGTATTTGAAAATTGGGATGTGGAGAAACAGGGTTTTGTTGCGAAGTGTTGGCAATGCGGTCACGAAATCATGCTGTGCGATGAATGTCTCCACGCCGACGATAACCCGAAAAAGGTATGCGACTGGCACGGCGTTTATGCGAACGGGAAGATGAGAGGAGGCAGTTGTTTCCGAGGCTCCACTCACGAGAAGTCACAGAAAAGGGCAGGAGCAAGCCAACAGGAACAGAACCCTACAAATATACCTATGCAGGTCTGAAAAAGGCAGCCAGAGCCTATAACGGGTAGAAAGGAGGCATTGTATGGCATACAACAGCAGCACCGATACCTATTCCTGCGATACCTGCGGATTTGAGAATGAGTGGGATGCAGCGGACGATGAACACGGGGAACTGTGGGGATGCGAGAAGTGTGGAAACACGTTCTGCTCCAAATGTTTCATCGACCGGTTCGGCAGGAAAGAGTATATGGAGATGATGCAGAACAGCAATCAGATATACTGCCCCTCATGTTGGGAGGAGCAGAGAAAGGAGCAGCATGAACACGAGGATTGAGTATCTGTACCGGGACGGCTCCAATTACAAGGTCCCGAATCAGCAGATAGTGGAAGGAACCCTTACGGACCGACAGATTAAAGAAATCATAGCGTCCTGTGATGATGGAGAGTATTTCGTCCCAAGGCAGGTCGGACTCCCGGAGGACCGTTTCGGGGACATCAACGATGACGACCATGCTTGGTTTGAAATTCAAGAAATTGTCAGTGTTGATGGAACTCCAACCGTCGATATGACAGCGGAGGAGTTGTATCAGAATTTCGTCAAGGCATCCGGTAATTGGGATGAAACTCTTTGGATGGAAGGAGGTGGGGAGTGATGGACAGCATCGTTACCGACTATGCCGACATCTGTTTTTTCTGCGGCAGACAGGCAGAGGGCGAGCATCATCTGATATTCGGGACGGCGGGGCGGGAACTCAGCGAGAAGGACGGACTCAAGGTTCCTGTATGCAATAACTGTCACAATATGGGAGACAAGCTGCACCGCATCCACGATAACCCGATGGCTGAGAAACTGTCGAAGATGCTCGGACAGGCAATCTTCGAGGGGAAGATTGGGACGAGAGAAGAATTTAGAAAGCGGTACGGCAGGTCGTATTTCTGAGGAGAGGAGAGAAGAAATGAACTGGAATGAGATATTTGAAAATGCGGTGGGAGCCGGCTGCGGCGAGCCTGCACTCAATACGAAAGACGAGGCGAGAGACCAGACCAGAACTCTGATGATGGAGTTGGGGCATCCGGACCCGGACGAGGAGGATTGCCCGGAGGATTGCATCGAGGCGTTCTGCGAGAAACTGAGCGTCGGCTTTGACGAGTCCGGCAACATCGTATCAGTAGGGTTCCCGGACCACGTCAGAGAGATGATTTACCGGGAAAAGGACGACGAGTACCTCCGGGAAGATATTCTGAATGAATTGGAGGAGCGGAAAGATTTCCCGGATGTCTCGGAGGACATGATTCAGCGGATGATGCAGGAGTACCGCCACATAGCCGACTGCAACATTCCGTACAATAGCACGATAGAGGCGGCGGTTGACAGTATTTTGAAAGGAGAGCGTGATGGCGAAAGTAATTGAGTTGGTACTTGAATGTATGAAGGAAAAGAAGATGTCCCAGACCGAATTGGCGAAGTCTCTCGGAGAGGATGTGCGGGTCATCAATCAGCAGTTGAACAGACAGCAGGACCTCAAGGCAGAGAGGTTCCTTGAGGTCATGGAGCATATCGGATACCGGGTGGAGATAGTCGATAACGACGGCATCCGGAAAGTGTGCGAGGGGATGATTGATGAAATCCAGTGCGGCGGCGTAAAGGGCAATATGTTCTACGCCGAGAAGGACGACTGCACGATTATCGGCATCTACTCCAAAGCGGAGGTATTTGAGGTCGAAGAATTTGGAAACAAGGCTGATTGTTTCCGGTGGCTTATTTCTCATACCTAAGCCGTTGGAAAGCTCCAAGAAAAATACGGAAATTTCCTAAAAAATATCCGTAAAACTATTGACATGGTAGGAGGTTCTGCTATCGTACGCTTACGCTAAAACAAACAGAAAGGCAAGGAGGTAAGCCATTATGATGAGAAGTGAGTTTATAGAGAGAACAAAGTTTGAGCCGACAGCAGACGAGTATGCAGAAATCGAGAATGAGTACATGGGAACCGACCTCGATAAAGATGCTTTCTGCAAGATGTGGAAAAAGCAGGGCGGGGCAGAGAGGCTGATGCGGCTCCGGGCAAGACGGATTGAGGACTTGGAGGCAGAGATAGCCAAGAAAGACAAGCTGTTCGAGACGAGGACAGCAGCGGATGCAAAGAGGTATCACGAGTTGTTCGACAAGGACAGGATTCAGATGCAGAAGATGGAGAACGACATCAAGACTCTGAAATGGAATTGGGAGGAGACGGACAGACAGCTTGCAGATGCCAACGCAAGGGCAGCGGAGGCAGAGCGGAAACTGGCGGTCCTCAAGGAGGCGTTCGCAATCATCACAGGAAAGGAGGAGCAGGAATGAGGAAGATAAGTTCGGTATATGGGTTGGTGGATGCTTACAAAGAAAAGCATCCCCACGGTCATTTCTTCGACCATGACACGCTGAAGTTCTTCGGGGAGAGGCTTTCGGAGATGCGTCTCCTCAAGCAGACCGAGACAGTAACTGATGTATCCGGGGAAAAGCACGAGTGCTACGTCTTGAGCAGCTTGCAGAGAAAGCACCCGATGGGTCCGAGGAGAAAGTACACGTTCTTCGACGTTGAGACGCTCGATGACGTAATTGTTTAAGGAGGTTCTGAGATGAGTGCAAATGGGATGACGATAAGTGATGCGGCTCACAGGTGGGTTTCGGAAATGAACTCGTATCCGCAGGATATGATTCAGACTCTGATGAACGCAAAGCCGGAGGATTGGCACGAGGTAACGGTTCCGAGGATTGGAGACAGGGTTTACGTTTTTGACCTCCCGGACGGATGCGGAGATTATGAGTCCTATGGCGAGATTGAGAATTTCATCCGGGAGTCCGACGTTTACCTCATCAACCTCGACGACGGCAACACGGTAGAAGTCGGGATTGACGATTTCGAGGTAGAAAGAGACGGTTTTCTCCCTATGTGGGGATGGCTGTGGAGTTTCGGAGACTCAGCGGATGATTACTGGCTCGAAGAACTCGGAGGCATCGAAAAGATGTCTCAGTGCGGGTTCCGCATCTACGAGAACGACGAGTGGGGATATTTCTTCGGGATTGACGGCTGCGGGTACTCATTCTACGAGGCGCACTGGATACCGCTTTACAAGGAGCGTGACCTGCACTGGCACGACCCGAAAGCGGAACAGCAGTACCAGATGACGATGAAAGGGTACACGAAAGGCAAACTCGGAACCAAAGAATACTGGTTCGACGGGGACAGGGCGATAGAGGAGGTGCTGAAATGACAGGAGCGGAAAGTTTGTTATGCAGTATTCTCGACTGTGGCGTTCTCGACTTGAGCATCCTCGATGATGTCGGATATGACCTTGGAGAAATCTATGACGAATTGATTGCTGAAGGAATACGCCCCACGCTTAACCTCATCACAGGGGAGATTTTCGAGAAAGGAAAGGATGCTCTCTCCGACAAGCTGAGGGAGAAGTTGGAGGAGATTGCTTGCGAGCGTGACGGATACGACGGAGACTCGGAGGAATACGAGATGATGCAGGAACAGATTGACGAACTGGATTCCTGCGACCCGGAGGAGGATGTGGACTGGTTCTGTAACTGCCTCGATACCCACGTTTATTTCCTCAACAATGAAGATATTTACCGGAAGTATCTCGCAGATGAAATTTCCGAAATCGAAAGCGATATGGGATTTTCGTTCTAAGGAGGTGGCGGTATGGACCGGAAGTCTGCCGACAGAATTATCGTCAAGAGCAACGCCCGGATGAGCATGGTGCTGAACTGGTATTACAAGAATAGGGATTGGCTCGACAAAGCGGAGTTTCACGCCCCGATGGATGCAGGAGTCATCGAGTTGCAGGAGGAAAAAATCGAGATGACATTCGAGGCAAAGGGAGGCGTGGTGGAGATTGCCATATATACGGCGGTAAAACCGCATCTCCCGGCGGTAGTCACGTTCGATTATGACCCCAAGACTTGGATTGCGAACAACTACCGGATAGCACCGAACCTTCCGAAAGAGCGGAGAGATTTGCTGCGGATGGTTATGATGGCAGACAAAACCGATATGAAGGAGGCCCTCAAGTACCATACGCTGATGTTGTTCATGGCATACTACCGGGAGATTGTAACGGTTGAGGACAAGGGAGTCCGGTCCAGACACGAGGCGAAGAAAATCCAGAGGGACAAGACGAGACCTCTGCCGCTCATCAGAAAGCAGTATGTCATCGAGGAGTTCGACGAGAAGAAACTGCGGCTCCCTGGACAGAAAAGGAAGTACACCGAACCGGAACACGAAGTAAAGGTTCGTGGTTTCTACCGGCATTACAAGTCCGGCAAGGTTGTATGGATAGAGCCGTTCTCCAAATACAAGGAGAAAGGCAGTAAGGGCAAGAAATATGAATTATGAAGGAGGAAACGGAAATGGAAGTGAAATGCACACGGAACTGTAAACGGAGGGATGGCGACGGAATATGCCACGCATCCTCAATCACAATCGGAGAGAACGGCTGCGGCGTATTCATCAAGATGCCGGAGTATGAGCCGTTCAGAGCGGACAATGTAGTCATCTATGATAAGGCAGGCATCTCGTCCGTAATGGTGCGGTTCTCAAGGGTCACGAATGAAGAATTGTTCGGAGGGTCGGACAAGGTTCATCCTGCATTTGTCATCAACAAAGAAATCTATGATGAAATCTACATCAGCAAGTTCCCGAATACCATCATCAACGGGAAGGCGTATTCCCTCCCGATGCAGCAGCCGGCGGTCAATGTCACGTTTGACGAGGCGGTGGAGGCTTGCAGGAGTAAGGGAGAAGGATGGCATCTGTGGACCGCAGCGGAGAGGGGACTGCTTGCCAATATCTGCAAGAAGAACGACGTATTCCCGCATGGCAACACGAACTACGGGAAATGGCATCGGGACGACTCCGAAAAAGGGCAAACATACGGAGGAGGAAAGACGCTGACCGGCTCCGGTCCTGCGACATGGAACCACGACCATACTCCATTCGGCGTGTCGGACCTCTGCGGGAATGTTTGGGAGTGGTTTGCCGGACTGCGGCTCATGGACGGAGTTTTGCAGTTTATCCCGGACAATGATGCTGCTGTCGCCGACCTCTCAAAGGACAGCGAGGCGTGGAAAACGATGCTTTCGGAGGCAAGACCTATCTGCATCGACGCAACAGATGGCATTTTGTTCACGAACAACGGGGAGGACCTCGACGGGAGCGATGAATGCGATGGATGCGAGTGGGGAGATGCGAGATTCGATTTCTCCATCACTGAGGAAATGAAAGAACTCGGTCTATACCCCGGCGAACCGGGAGCCTATCTGTATGCCTATACAGATGGCGAGCGTTTGCCGTTTGCCGGCGGCTGGCTCGCTGGTGCCGGTGCCGGTGTGTTCTTTTTGAACCTCCACGGCTTGCGGTCGAACTCGGACGGCAACGTCGGTTTCCGCTCCGCTTTTTACCGTAAACTGGATTCTGAAAACTGAAATCTGTTTGGCGGCTGTTAAGCCGCCGTCTGAAGAAAGGAGAGATTTGAATTGAATAAGGTAATTCTCATGGGTAGACTCACAAGAGACCCGGAAATCAGCTATTCCCAGAACGCAAACAATACCTGCATCGCCCGGTACACGTTGGCGGTAGACCGCCGGTTCAAGCAGGAGGGAGGACAGGAGGCAGACTTCCCGTCCTGCGTCGTGTTCGGGAAAGGAGCGGAATTTGCCGAGAAGTACCTCCACAAGGGGACGAAGATTGTTGCCATAGGGAGGCTTGAGACAGGCTCATACACGAACAGGGAGGGCGTAAAGGTATATACCACCACCGTGGTCGTCGAGGAACAGGAATTTGCAGAGAGCAAGGCAGCATCTCAGAATAACGCAGGAGCAAGTCAACAGCAGCCGGCAGCCAATAATTCCTCAACCGATGACGGATTTATGAATATACCGGATGACATCGACGAGGAACTGCCGTTTGTATAAGGAGGTCGGATATGGTAGCAAATTACAAAGAACATGGATTTTCTGTTACCGCAGAATGTAAGCCAGAAGCCTGCACAGCTTGCCCGTTCTGGGCGTTTGACATTAAGGACGGAGAAACAGGGGCGTGTTATATAACAGGACATGAGATACTTGCAGATGGACCTCAAGACGAGCAGAGGATGGATGATTGTCCTATCGGAACTGGCTGTGACAGCAAAACGGAGGAAAGGGACGTTGTTTTCCGTCGCTGCATCTGCGAATATGGCACTCAGCCACAGGTTGATGTTGCCATCGAGGAGATGTCCGAACTTATTAAGGCCCTCTTGAAGTGGCGGCGGGCAAAGGGAGCGGAACTGACTGCGGCAAGAGATAACATCATCGACGAGATTGCCGATGTTCGGATTATGTGCCGGCAGATGGAGATTCTGTTCCAAGCTGAGTGGGAAGTGGAACGCCGGATTGATTTCAAGGTTGACCGACAGAGGAAACGCCTCGATGCGAGAAAGGGTGGTGCAGATGCGTAGAGAGAAAAGATGTTACCTCAGCGGACCGATTACCGGCGTGGACGGATACATGGAGAAGTTCGATAAATATGAACACAAACTCACTCAGATGTTCGGGTGGTCCGTCATCAATCCGGCGAGAGTGAACTCCGGGATGCCGTTCGATACGGATTACGGCGACTATATGGAGATGTCGGAGACAATGATGAGGATGTGCGACCGCATTTTCCTCATGCCGGGATGGGAGAAATCCAAAGGGGCGAAGTTTGAGAGGGAGTTTGCCATCATTCACGGCATGGACGTATTCGAGGAGAACCAGAATGGAGAAATCTTCCTTTCGGTGGGAGGTGGCAGCAATGGACGATAGGGAAATCTGCGGAACCTGCCGTTATCATCGGCACGAAGATGTTGACGACGGGTGGGTGTGCGTAAATCCGGACAGCGAGTATTGCACCGACTGGACCGAGTATGAAGATTCCTGCGAAGAATGGGAGGGCAGAAGATGAATAAGGATATAAACCACACGCTCATGGCACTCGTTCCCGTTCTGAAGATGAACGGCGAGAACGTAAAGCGGATTGAGGCTGTCCGGGACTGGTACAAAGCCGGAGGCAGAGAATATTGCAAGGAAGTCGCCGAAATCACATACGAGAATGGACACCGGAGATATGCCGACATCGGGTGCGACAGTAATCTGACGGCGGTTTACGATGTGGTGGCCGTGATACAGGACATCAAGCCTCGGAGCGAGAAGATAGAGCGGATTGAGAGAGGTGTTTACGGTATGCCAGAAAGGATGGAATCAGCGTGAAGAAAGATGATGGACCTATCGCTCGCCTGCATACCCTGTCTGAAGATATTGTCCGGGAGAGGGAGCATTGGATGTATATGCAGAAGAACGGCTGCAACGACCCGTTTTGGAGCGACGGAGTAAATCTGAATCTGACCCGCAATCACATCATACATTGCAAGACAGTCATAGCGGAGATATGCTCAGAAACCGGCTTGCCGTTCCCTGCGGAATATTATATCCCTACTCCACCGGAGGTTGACAATAACTATATGGCGAATCTGAGGCAGAAGGAGCGTGTGAAAAGGCTCAAGCAGTTTGGCGGGGAACTCACAAGGAAATGCCCCGCCTATGACCCGCAGCAAATGAGTTTGTTTTAGGAGGTACTTATGGCAAAGAAGAATAAGGCGTTCATTTTGAACAGGAAAGATTATAACCGCATCCGGAAGATGGACCATTGCCAGATGACATTATGGGCGGAGTCCATCTACAAGTCCGGTTTCAAGGACGGAGCGGATGCAGTAAAGGAAAAGGCTCTGGACGTGGAACAGGTTCGCAGCGTCCTCCTCGCAACGAAAGGATTCGGAGCGAAAAGGGTCGCCGATGTCTGCAAGGCTTTGGAGGAAAGTCTTGACCTCAAATGTATTGACGGTTCGGGTGCTGAATGATAAAATCTATTTTATGATTTGTGCATTACAAGGAGCGAAAAATGAGGCGATTCCGATACATACGGGATGCGATGCTCATTATTTGACATGAAATTCGCTTTTTGTAAAGCAGTCAATTTCATCATGGGTGGTCAATTTAGCCATTTGGCGTCAGAATGATACAGTTGCCGGGAGCCTGCGGGTTCCCGGCTTTTTGAATGGCGAAAAAATTCTGTAAAAATGCGGAAAAACACCTGCAATGGCGGCAGGCTGTGTTATCGTGATGCCAAGGACGTGACGAAGTAGGAGGTATCTGATGAAAAACTATGTGGGCGTGGGGATTGTTAAGGCAGAACCGGAGAAACGGCAGGGACGGGTACTTTTTTGTGTTGAATATTAGACGCCGTTATGGTAAAATTTTCATCAGATGGATCAAGATGGTAGGCGGTTTGCCCTTTCCGGAGGGACTGTGACCCTCCGTTTACATAGAAACCCGCAAGGGAATCTGGGAAAGGAGGGCTGAGCCAATGGATATTTTAGGACTGATTGCAGTGCTGAGCTTCGGCTTGACCTGCTTTGGCTTAGGATACACGTTCGGTAAGGATAGTAGCAAGACACAGAAATAGCCGCCCCCGTGACAAGGCTGCGGCTATTAGCTGTAACCATATAATCGGGCAAACCGTCTATCGGTTCATCCGGGAGACATCTGTTAGCAGCAGATGTCTCTCTTTTTCTATTAATATATCATAAGCAAATCGGAAATGCAATAATCTTTTCACCGTTTTTTTCCGCAGGATTATCTGTTGACTACATATGACAGCCTTTTGACTATCTGATAATATAATGTCAGTCTGCATCAGCTACAACAGCAGTGAAAAAAGATATTGTGAAATGCTCCCGCCGGTGTTAGAATAGCAGGAGAAGGTTACGAAAGGAGTTTGCAGTTATGCAGGAAAAGAGAAAATACAAACGCCTTGAGCTGAAAGTGACGATTCAGCTTGAAAGTATTGATTATGGGCAGAAAACGGCAAGAAATGTAGAAGTGAAGGTGAAAGATATCTCAAGGGCGGGAATTGGTTTTAATTGCAGTGAAAAGCTCGGCGCAGACGGATTTTACAATACCATGCTGGAAATCTGGACAAAAGAAGTGATCCCATGCGTCATACATATCGTGCGCGAAGCGTCTTTGGAATCGGGGGAATATAATTATGGCGGGACGTTTGTAGGGATGTCGGAGATCGATCAGCGGAAGATCGATATTTATCAATTAATAGAAGAATTATTAAAAGAGATCAATGGTTAGCAGACAGACCGGACAAGTTCTTTGCAGGAGGGCTTGTCCGGTCTGTCTGCGGAAGACTCCCTGTGTTACGCTTCGAGGGAAGACAGGTCCTGATAAAATGCCGGATACGAAATAGAGACGGCTTTTGCATCGCGGATATCCGCGCCGCCCTCCGCGCGCAGCGCCGCAATCGAAAAGGCCATGGCAATGCGGTGGTCCATGTGGGAATCAATCACCGCATGGTGCAGCGGCCTTCCGCCGTTAATGACCATGCCGTCTTCTGTGGCCGTAATGTCCGCGCCCATTGCGCGCAGGTTTGTTACGATCGTGTCTATGCGGTTGGATTCTTTTACCTTTAATTCTGCGGCGTCTTTGATGACGGTGGTTCCGTTTGCGTAAGCCGCCATAACGGCAATGGCCGGAATCTCGTCAATGAGCGCCGGGATCAGGCTGCCGCCGATTTCGGTCCCATGCAGTTCGCTCGAACGGACAAGCAGGTCGCAGACCGGCTCGCCGGAAACAATGCGCGCGTTTAACTCCGTCACATTGCCCTGCATGGCTTTTGCCACCCGGATTATGCCGTCCCGCGTCGGGTTTATGCCGACATTGCGGATCAGAAGCTCAGAGCCTGGCAGGAGCAGACCGGCGGCAAGGAAATAAGCGGCGGATGAAATGTCGCCGGGCACGTCGATGCGCTGTCCATAAAGCCGGGGCGTCGGCTGTATCGTGGCGGTCGTCTGTTCGCTTGTGACATTGGCGCCAAACGAAGCAAGCATAAGCTCGGTGTGGTTGCGCGAAAGGGCGGGCTCCGTCACGCTGACCGGCGCATCTGCATAGAGCCCGGCAAGCAGAAGGCAGGATTTTACCTGTGCGGAGGCGACCGGAGATTGGTAATGAATGCCATGCAGCGGCGCACTGCTGATTTTAAGTGGCGCGCAGTCGTTTCCGGAAAGGCTTGTAATATCTGCGCCCATCTCCCTTAAAGGGGCTATGATACGCTTCATGGGGCGTTTTTGGATGGATGCGTCCCCGGTCAGCGTGCTGGTAAACGGCTGCCCGGCAAGGATGCCTGAGATCAGGCGCGTGGTCGTTCCGCTGTTCCCTGCGTCAAGGATTCCGTCAGGCGCGGACAGTCCATGTAACCCTTTGCCGTAAATGGTGATTTTCTGTGGGGTATTTTCGATTTCAATGCCGAGTTTCCGGAAACAGGAAATCGTAGAAAGGCAGTCCGCGCCCTGTAAAAAATGCGTAACCTCCGTAATGCCTTCCGCAATGGCGCCGAACATGACGCTGCGGTGCGAGATGGATTTATCACCCGGTATGCGCAGTTCGCCTTTGAGTGATGATACGGGTTTTATAAACATGATCGATGTACTCCTTTCGCAGTGTTATCTGTGATAGATTTTATAGTTGTTTTCTGCAAGCAGCGCGCTTGCCGCGTCGAGGGAAGCCCGGTCGTATAATTCGATGTGTAAAACGCCGTCTTCAAATTCGCGGTTGTGCAGGACGCCGATATTTTTGATATTGATGCCGTTTTGCGCAAGAAGCGTGGCGAGCGTTGCGATTACGCCGACCTCGTCCGTCAGGTCGCAATAGAGCTCATAGACCGGGCTGATGCTGCCGGACTGGCGGACGAGCAGGGCGTCCCGGTAATTCTTTGCTTCGGTAAAAGCGGCGGTCAGCGCGTCTTTATCCCCGTCGGCGATAAAGGAACGGAGTTCCTGTAATTTTTCCATGTATAAGTCCATGAGGGACAAAAGCTGTTCCTGATTGGAAAGGCATATTTCCTGCCACATGACCGGGGAAGAGGCCGCGATGCGCGTCATGTCCCGAAAGCCGCCCGCGGCGATCGTCTTCATTGTTTCCTGTTCATCGTCAATTTCTTTTACGAGGTTTACGAGCGCATACGCCATCATATGCGGCAGATGGCTGATGGACGCGGTCGCGCGGTCATGCCGCCTGGCGTCGAGGAGCAGGGGCAGCGCGCCGAGCGACGCTATAAAACGCTGAAAACGCGCGGTCTGTTCCGGCGGCGTCAGCGCCGTTGGCGTCAGCACATAGTAGGCGTTTTCCAGAAGATGCGCGGTGGAAGCGGCGAAGCCGGTCTTTTCCGATCCCGCCATCGGATGTCCGCCGATAAAATTTTTTTCCATTCCGAGCGCGGAAACCGCCCTGTGGATATCCTCCTTTACGCTGCCCACATCAGTGACAATGGCATCCGGCGCAAGCAGGGGTTTTAATTGTTTTAAATATTGAATATTCTGCTGTACCGGCGTGCATAAAAAAATATAATCCATGCCGGCAAGCTCGGACAGCTCCATAAGCCGGTCATTTTCGATGACCTGCGCCTCGTAAGCCTGCGTAACAGTGGATAAATGCCCGGAAGTGGCATAAAGCTTTATGTCAGGATGAATGCGCCTGATTGTGCGGGCGATGGAGCCGCCGATCAGGCCAAGGCCGATAAAGCCGATCTTTTTTATGTCTTGCTCAAAAACATCCATTTTTTGTGTTCCCCATTTCAGTTCCCTGTATTTTCAAAAATATTCCTTTTAGTATTTTAAAGATTCTGCATAACAAAGTCAACACTTTAAAAAATGGCATTGTGAAAAATAGCAAGGAAACAGGTATAAAACAAAAAAGATTTTGTACAATATGAATATAAGTGTTGTATTTGACGGAAGGTTTTGATAAAATAAATGCAGACGGTTTTTATAAGGACCGCGGGAATGCACAAGGAAAACAGTATGGGAGGTAAAGCAAATGGAGGTTTTTACAACAGACAGGATACGGAACGTTGTGCTTTTGGGGCATGGAGGCAGCGGAAAGACAAGTCTTGTGGAGGCGATGGCGTATCTGTCGGGCCAGATTGGACGCATGGGTAAAATAAGCGACGGGAACACGATCAGCGATTATGACAAGGAAGAGATGAAGCGTTCCTTCTCAATCCAGACGTCCGTCGTCCCGATCATCTGGGAGCAGACCAAGATCAATGTGCTGGATACACCGGGATATTTCGATTTTGTGGGGGAAGTGGAAGAGGCGGTAAGCGTCGCGGACGCAGCCATTATCGTAGTGAGCGGCAAGGCCGGGATTGAAGTGGGGACGAGAAAGGCGTGGGAGATCTGTGAGAAATATAAACTGCCGCGCATGTTTTTTGTGACGGATATGGATATTGACAACGCCAGCTTCCGCCAGGTAGTGGAAGACCTGCAGGAGCTGTATGGCAAAAAGATCGCGCCGTTCCATCTGCCGATCCGGGAAAATGAAAAGTTTATCGGTTACGTAAATGTCGTCGCCCAGACGGCGAACCGCTGGACGGAAAAAGGAGAAGTCGTCCCGATGGATATGCCGGAATATTCAAAGCCGAACCTGGAGATCTGCAGGGAGGCGTTATTGGAGGCAGTCGCGGAGACAAGCGAAGAATTTATGGACCGCTATTTTGCAGGGGAAGAGTTTTCGGAAAATGAGATCCGCCAGGCGCTCCGCGTCAATGTGTCCGACGGCAGCACGATTCCGGTTTCCATGGGCTCATCCATTTTAGCGCAGGGCGTTTATACGCTGATGGACGATATCATTAAATATTTCCCAAGCCCGGATAAACGGCCATGCGCGGGCATCAACGCGACAACGAACGAAGTGTATCAGGCGGATTATGATTTCTCAAAACCGAAGTCGGCATATATTTTTAAAACGATCCAGGATCCGTTTATCGGTAAATATTCGCTGATCAAGGTAAATTCCGGCGTGCTGAAACCGGACGACGTGCTGTTTAATTACCACAGGGATCAGGAGGCGAAAATCGGAAAGCTGTATGTGATGCGCGGCGCGAAAGCGGAAGAGGTCCGGGAACTCCATGCGGGGGATATCGGCGCACTGGCGAAACTGACCGGCGCGCGGACGACAGATTCCCTGTCCACAAAGGCGAACCCGATCTTATATATCCGCACTACGATCTCTACGCCGTATACGTGCAAACGCTATAAGGTAAAGAATAAAGCGGATATGGATAAGGCGTCGCAGGCGCTTTCCAAATTAATGCATGAGGATCTGACGTTAAAGGCGGTCAATGACAGCCAGAACTCCCAGACGCTTTTGTATGGCATCGGGGAACAGCAGCTTGAGGTCGTTGTGAGCAAGCTGTTAAATAAATATAAGGTTGAAGTGGAGCTGGATAAGGCAAAGGTTGCGTTCCGCGAAACGATACGCAAAAAAGCGGATGTGGAATATAAATATAAGAAACAGTCCGGCGGGCATGGGCAGTACGGCCATGTGAAAATGACATTTGAGCCGCTGGGGGATCTCGAAAAAGTTTACGAATTTACGCAGACGGTTGTTGGCGGCGCAGTGCCGAAAAACTATTTTCCGGCAGTCGAAAAAGGAATCCAGGAATCCGTAAAGAGCGGCCCTCTGGCGGCATATCCGGTTGTCGGCGTAAAGGCGAATTTATATGACGGTTCCTACCATCCGGTAGATTCTTCTGAGCTTGCCTTTAAAGTAGCCGCCGCGCAGGCGTTTAAGAAAGGCTTTTTACAGGCTTCGCCGGTATTGCTTGAGCCGATCGCAACGATTACGGTGACGGCTTCGGATAAATTTACGGGCGATATCATGGGCGATTTGAATAAACGCCGCGCGCGTGTGCTCGGCATGAATCCGGTTGAGGGCGGCAAGCAGGAGATCATCGCGGACATCCCGTATACGGAACTGGACGGCTATACGACGACGCTCCGTTCCATAACGGGCGGCGAGGGCGTTTACAGCTATGAGTTTGCGCGTTACGAACAGGCTCCGGAAGACGTCCAGAAGCGTGAGATTGAAGCAAGGGCAAATAAACTGGTAAATATTGAAGAATAGTTTTACAAACGAAAGGAGAAGACAGGATGAAGCCGCTGCGTACAACGCTTTGTGTTTTGCTGGCAGTTGTTCTTATGATCGAGCAGCCGCAATTGTTAAAAAGGCGCGGCGCGGCGTGGCAGCGTTCGTCTTCTCCTTTTGACCGCACGTTTGTTTTAAATGAATCAACAAACGTAAACAGCTCGATTCCGGTATATGACATTATTTATAATCTGAATCTGGGCGCAAACCATTATCTGAATCCGAATGTTTATTATGAACAGCTGCTGCCCTTAAAGCTCATGCCGCCGGAGCGGGAGGGCTATAATTTTGCCGGCTGGTATTTGGACAGCAGCTATAAATTTCCGATTACGGAGATTGAAGATTGTGACAGGGGGAATCTGATCCTCTATGCGAAATGGACGAAAAAAATTTCAAATTCTATGAATATCCAGATGTATTCTTATGTTTCCGGGAGCCTGACGCGCGCGCCGGAGAAAAAACTTTCCAATATGAATTACCGCATACTGGAAAATATTGATATACCGGGAATGCCGTATACAAGGTTTGCGGATTATGGCAGCGGGCGCACATACAGCCTTGACCAGTGCCCGCAGGGCCTGTGCATCTCAGATGATTTTATTATGGTTTCGACTTACAGTACAGGAAGCCGCCGCACATCCGGCTGCCTGCATATTTTTGACGTAAAAACAGGAGAATACCTCGTGACGCTTTCCATGCGGGAGGGCAGCCATCTGGGCGGCATTGCGTTTGATGGGGAAAATATCTGGATCTGCCATTCCAATTACCGGACGATCCAGCGGCTGGATTATGCTTTTGTGAAAGAAATCGCCGCGCATAAGCCAAAAAAGATCATTGATATTTCCGGAATTACGGAGCATTGCGAGGAATACCGGGTGTCCAATTCCCCGTCCTGTATCACGTATTATAATGGAAAACTCTGGATTGCGACGCATACCCGTTTTTTTAAATCGGTCATGAGGTCTTATCGTTTTGAAGACGATGCGCTTGTGGAATGTGAGGAATTTGCCATTCCCGATAAGGTGCAGGGGGTTGCGTTTGACGGGGACGGGCATGTGTATCTGAGCACTTCTTTTGGGCGCGGCAAGTCGTCTTATATTAAATTTTATGATTCGGCGTATGCGCTCAGCAAAGATCCGGAAAAGCCTGCGGAGTGCGTGGAGATGCCGCCCTGCTCGGAAGAGGTGGAGATCCTGGATGATGAACTGATCGTTTTGTTTGAATCGGGCGCGCAGAAATACCATGAGGGGACGGATGGCAACGGGAAGAGCCTGTCGCCGATTGACCATCTTGTGGCGGTCAGTGTGGATTCGTTTTAGGGGGCGTTGATGTATGGCAGGGGCAGAGTCTGCCGGTTTTTGAAGTGGCGTTGAGAAAAAATGCCGGGAAAGAAAAAGAATAGAAACAGAAGGGGACAGTAATTATGGCGCGTTATTTTAATACAGAGGGAAGCTGCAGGCCGGACAGGCATTATATGGTATCCCTTGATGAGCGGCTTGGGATCATTAAGGAGCAGTTTGTGGACCGGGAAAAATATTTTGTCATGAACAGGGGGCGGCAGTACGGCAAGACGACAACGCTCACGGCGCTTGCAGAATATTTAAAAGAAGAATATATCGTGGTTTTTATGGATTTTCAGGGTATCGGGAGTGAGGAGTTTGTAAACGCGGGGACGTTTGTTCATGCTTTTGCCGAAGAATTTCTTTTTTCCCTTGCGGAGAGCGCGCCGGAAGAAAAAGAGCTGGCGCGGCCATTGGAGGAGTTTGCAAAGGATACTGCGGATAAAAGCATCCGGGAGATGTTTGGCGTGTTGAGCGAATTATGCGGGCGCGCAGACCGGCCGATTGTATTGATCATTGATGAGGTGGACAATGCATCCAATAATCAGGTGTTCATAGATTTTCTTTCACAGCTGAGGAGATATTATCTTGCAAGGGACAGGCGGCCGATTTTTCATTCTGTTATCCTTGCCGGGGTATATGACATTAAGAACCTGAAATCAAAAATACGCCCCGATTCCGAGCGGCAGTATAACAGTCCCTGGAATATAGCGGCGGATTTTGGCCTGGATATGAATTTTTCCTCCGGCCAGATCGCAGAAATGCTTGCGGCGTATGAGGCGGACCATCATACCGGCATGGACATTCATGCGGTTGCGGATGAGATCTGGCAGTATACGTCGGGATATCCGTTTCTGGCGTCGGCGATCTGTAAGATTATGGATGAAACGCCGGATCGTATTAACGGGCCCACAGGCGGCGGAAATGTCTGGACAAGGGAAGGCGTTAAGGGGGCCGTCCAAATTATATTAAGGACGAAGAAAACGCTGTTTGACAGTATGTTTAAGCATATCAGTGAATATCCGGAATTAAAACAGATGTTTTATGCGATGCTGTTTAAAGGGGAGCGGATGGCGTATAATCTACTGAATCATACGATGGAGCTGGCGTGTATGTTTGGATATGCTGTAAATGATGGTGTGGAGATTAAAGTTGCAAACCGTATTTTTGAGACGCTCTTATATGATCTTTTTTTATCAGAGGAAGAATTGACGGCTGCGATGAGCCGACAGGCCAAAGAGGACAGGAATCAGTTTATTCCCGGCGGCAGGCTTGATATGGAGTGTGTGATGGAAAAGTTTGCAGAGCATTTTCAGGAGATTTACGGCGGCGGTGACGAAAAATTTTTGGAGAATGACGGGCGCAGGCTGTTTTTGCTGTATCTGAGGCCGATTATAAATGGTACGGGCCATTATTACATAGAGGCTCAGACAAGAGACGAACGGTGTACGGATGTCATTGTAGATTATGCAGGCGAGCAGTTTGTCATAGAAATGAAAATCTGGCGCGGAAACGAATATCATGAACGCGGGGAACGGCAGCTTGCTGATTACCTGGATTATTTTCATCAGGATAAAGGCTATATGTTAAGCTTTAATTTTAACAAAAAGAAAGAAACTGGAAAAAAGACGATTGTAATTGGCGATAAGACGATTGTGGAAACGGTTGTGTAAGATAAAGTTGATTAGCGCTGATGGATAAAAAATCAGGCTTTCGTCTTACTGAAAGTTCGGTAAAATTTATGCAGTAGATAATTGTCATTGCCAATAATAATGCCAACCTTGAATGTGTGGAGCAGAACAACGGCAGACAGGAGACTGTCAGCAGGACTAAGGCGGAGGGGAAGAAATTTAATGAAAACGTGATAGGAAAATGGGCGTGATTGTGGTATTATGGGAGTGGAACGATTCGGGATTTGAGGAGGAAAAATAAAATGTTAGTATTTAAATACGACACACAATTACTCATTGAAGGTAATGAACTTGATGAAGATGAAATAAGCGAATATTTTACAAACCATTTTAATGGAGACTGCCTATTGGCAGTTGGAGACGAAGATATGATTAAAATCCATTTTCACACAAATGAGCCATGGAAAGTTCTTGAATATTGCGCTTCTTTAGGTGAAATTTATGATATTGTGATTGAAGATATGGACAGACAATCACGCGGTTTAAAAGGATAAATTAAAGTATATATCTTTTTATCCCTTATGTCCAGGTAACAGGGGATAACTCTATCAAAAGCTAATCATTCCGGTAAGGCAGATACTCTAAGAATTTTTTAACAGCTAAAGACACGCTTTTTTTATTCCGCACTGCCAGGCCGATATTGCGGTATGCGGGAACATCCAGTTCCTTTGTGACAATGCGGTACGGAATACGCTGTAAAATAAGCTGAGGAAGTATACTGACGCCTAATCCGCTCTCCACCATTGACATAATAGCGTAGTCATCCCATGTTGTGAAATGGATTTTGGGAGAAAGGCCGCATTTTTCAAATATTTCTGAAATTTCCGCCTTTGCGCCTTTTTCCAAAAGCATAAAAGGATAGTCGCAGAGGGCATTGACCGGAAATCGGTCACAATCAGCAAGCGGGTGTGTCACTGGTAACACTGCAAGTAATTTGTCCTGTTCTAAAAAGCTGGTTTCCAGTTCGGCATTCGCGGGCAGGCGAAGAAAGCCGCAGTCAACGCGCCCTTCTAAAATCCAGTTTTCTATCTCCGTATAGTCACCGAGCAATAATTCGTAGTCAATACCGGGATAGTCGGACTGGAATTTCTGATCAATACATTCAACACCCTGCTTGAAATGGGCATTATACCTGTTGTAAATGCGAACGACTCTGTCAGCTATGATGAAATACAGTCCGAGGAACAGTTATTTGGAGATAATGATATGCTGTCGGCGGTTGTGGCGGTGTTATGCCAGGCGGATAAACTGGTTATTTTTTCTGACATAGACGGTCTGTATGACAGCGATCCGCACAAAAATGTCCAGGCGCGCTTAATATCCAGAATTGACAGGATTACGGACGAGATGTATCAAATGGCGGGCGGGGCAGGCTCAAGACGTGGAACAGGGGGAATGAGGACAAAGTTAAAAGCCACCCGGTATGCGACAGAGCAGGGCATCGATACAATCATTACAAACGGGAAAAATCCATCGTCTTTGTACGGGATAATAAATGGTGAAAGTATCGGGACTTTATTTGCGGGAGTCTGACGACATATAGATTTCAAAAAATTTTTATTGCAAAAGCGGCGGAAACATCATAAAATATAGTCAGGAAAGTATGAGTAAGCAAAGAATAACTATGTTTAGAATGAGCCATATTATTATTTGCAGGCAAATAATAATCATGTACTGACAAAGGAGGTGTTTCTTATGGCAACTTCAAGCATCACGAAAAATTTTGTCATATCGGGCAAAAGGCAGGTGGAGATGTTCGCCGATGCGATTGAAGCGTCTGCCAATGATCAGACGCCCCCGATCAAAGTGAGCGCAACTTTTTTGACTGATCCGAAAGATATAGCAAAATTTATGGAGAAAAGGAAGAAAGCGAATGCAGGAAACAAATAAATATACAGTATTCAACATTCGTGAGTATTTGAATGGTCAAAACGGAGAACTCGGAGAGGATGAATTATTTCAGGTTCTTTCCGAGTTTTCGTGTGAAAAGAATAAGGATGTGGAGAGGTTTGCAAAGAACCAATCCGTTGAATTTGCTAAGAAACAGCAATCTGTTACATATCTTGTTTTTTTGACAGAAGATGCAGAGCTTGTTGGATACTTTGCCATTACAATAAAGCCAATAACAGTAAATGCAGAGCCATTTAGCAATACGGTCAGAAAAAAATTAGCCAGGGTAAGTGAGTTGAATGAGTTGAACCACAGCTATAATCTGGCGGCTTATTTGATCGCACAGCTTGGGAAGAATTACTATAATGGCGCAAATGAGCGTATCACGGGTGAGGAACTGCTTGGATTAGCAATGAAACAGATAAAGCAGTTGCAATATTTAGCCGGAGGTATGGTAGTGTTTTTGGAAACATCAAATGAAGAAAAACTGTTGTCATTTTATCAGGCAATGGGGTTTCAGAAATTTGACAGCCGATTATCAGAAAGAGCGGGCTATGAACCGCATGAACTTGTTCAGTTGTTAAAAATCATAAAGTAACTTAATGATGGGCATATGGAGGTGCAGATGTGACAATCCATATGAAGTCACCGAGCAATAATTCGTAGTCGATACCGGTCAGGAATCTGATAAGATAATTGGTCAGATTTTATAGAGCGGCGCAGATGTCATGATACACAAAAAACAAGATGGCTTATATATTCCTTGCTTTTTGTGTTTGAATGACTTCCGGTAAACAGTTATCATCCCTTTTTTACTGCTTTGCCTGAACCATTGAAAACAGAGCGTCCTGCAGCGTCTTTGAAAAATTCAGATTATTTTTTTCCGCAAATGTATTGAGCCATGCCGGAATTGTCACATTTTTTCTTACCGCTTTGTCTCCATACTTTTCTGTATAGCTGTCCATGTCGAGCAGGATCATGTTTACCATGCTTCCCGCTTCTGTCGGCACATTGCTATATGGAGTCGCCGCGGGGAGCGCTTTCCCGTTTTCCAATTCTCCCAGAACCCATCCGCTTGCCGCATCGATTCCCATTTCAATAGCTTCCTCCAGATTATCCCCGCCTGTCACACACCCCGGCAGATCGGGAAACTCTACCACATAACCGCCGCTTCCGTCCGAAAATGGCTTAAATACTGCCGGATACACTAATTACATATTCTTTCCATCAGAAACGTTGACAAATAGGAATGATATGGTAAAATTTAAGTGTTTCTATTCGCAGCGCAGCAGGCGGCAAAGCGTTGCGGATGGGAACGCTTATCTTTTTGCATATCATGTATCAGACAGATGGAGGATGTTATGTCAGAATTATATAATCACAAGGTGATCGAAAAAAAATGGCAGGATATTTGGGATGAGGAGAAAGCGTTTGCGGCGACGGACGATTACTCAAAGCCGAAATACTATGCGCTGGTAGAGTTTCCATATCCGTCCGGGCAGGGGCTTCATGTAGGCCACCCAAGGCCGTATACGGCGCTGGACATCGTGGCGCGCAAGCGCAGGATGCAGGGCTACAACGTGCTGTTCCCGATGGGCTGGGACGCATTCGGGCTTCCGACGGAGAATTATGCGATCAAAAATAAGATCCACCCGAAGGTCGTCACGACAAATAATGTCAAACGGTTTAAGGGGCAGCTCCATGCGCTTGGCTATTCGTTTGACTGGGACCGCGAAGTCAATACGACGGATCCGGAATATTATAAATGGACGCAGTGGATTTTCCTGAAGCTGTTTAAGGCGGGGCTGGCATATAAAAAAGAAATGCCGATCAACTGGTGTACGAGCTGCAAGGTCGGGCTGGCAAATGAAGAGGTCGTAAACGGCGTATGCGAGCGGTGCGGCGCGCCGGTCGTCCGCAAAGTGAAAAGCGAGTGGATGTTAAAGATTACGGACTATGCGGACAAATTGATCGAAGGGTTAAATGACGTCGATTATATCGAGCGCGTCAAAGTGCAACAGAAAAACTGGATTGGGCGTTCGCAGGGCGCAGAGGTCGATTTTTCGATCCGGGGAAAAGAAGATAAGCTGCGGATTTACACAACGCGCTGCGACACGCTGTTTGGCGTGACGTATATGGTTGTTTCACCGGAGCATCCGATGATTGATAAATATAAAGACGAGATTAAAAACTGGGAAGAAATCGAAAGCTACCGCGACCAGGCTTCCCGAAAATCAGATTTTGAGCGCGCGGAGCTTGCGAAAGAAAAAACCGGCGTCTGCATAGACGGCCTGACAGCCATAAACCCGGTGAATAATAAGGAAATCCCGATCTGGATCTCCGATTATGTCCTGATGTCCTATGGGACGGGCGCGATCATGGCAGTTCCGGGACACGATGAAAGAGACTGGGAGTTTGCAAAGAAATTTAACCTGCCGATGATTCAGGTTGTTGCGAAAAACGGGGAAGAAGTGGACATCTCGCAGGGCGCGTTTACGGATGTGGCGACCGGCGTTTTGATCAATTCGGATTTTATCAATGGACTGGAAGTAAAAGACGCAAAAGAAAAAATGATCGCATTTTTGGAGGAGAAAAAGATCGGCGCAGCAAAGGTAAACTATAAGCTGAGGGACTGGGTATTTTCCAGACAGCGCTACTGGGGAGAGCCGATTCCGATTGTAGAATGTGAAAAATGCGGATTCCAGCCGATCGACGAAAGCGAATTGCCGCTGCAGCTTCCCGAGGTGGAGAGCTATATGCCGACGGACAACGGCGAGTCCCCGCTGGCGGCAATGACGGACTGGGTAAACACGACCTGTCCTTGCTGCGGCGGCCCGGCAAAACGGGAAACAGACACGATGCCGCAGTGGGCAGGATCTTCCTGGTATTTCCTGCGCTATACGGATCCGAAAAATAAAGAAGCGCTGGCGGGCAGGGAAGCGCTGGACTACTGGATGCCGGTTGACTGGTACAACGGCGGCATGGAGCATACGACGCTGCATTTATTGTATTCCCGTTTCTGGCACAGGTTTTTATACGACCAGAATGTCGTGCCATGCCCGGAGCCATATAAAAAACGTACGTCGCATGGCATGATCCTCGGTGAGAACGGGGAAAAGATGTCAAAATCAAGGGGCAATGTCGTAAATCCGGATGATATTGTGAGAGATTACGGCGCAGATACGCTGCGCACGTACGAGATGTTTATCGGGGCGTTCGACCTGGCTGCATCCTGGTCGGAAGACGGCGTAAAGGGCTGCCGCAGGTTTTTGGAGCGCGTCTGGAAGCTGCAGGACCTTGTGACGCAGGAGGCCGGTTATTCCAAAGATCTGGAGACGAAAATGCACCAGACCGTCAAAAAAGTCAGCAATGACTTTGAAAACCTGAAATACAATACGGCGATCGCGGCGATGATGGCGCTGATCAATGATTTTTATAAAAAAGGCAGTGTGACGCGGGATGAATACCGGACGCTTCTTGTCCTGCTGAATCCGGTTGCGCCGCATATTACGGAGGAGCTGTGGTCCATTTTGGGGTATGACGGGCGTATTTATCAGACGCAGTGGCCGGAGTACGACGAGGCGAAAACGGTGGAAGCGACGGTGGAGATCGCTGTCCAGATCAATGGAAAGATCCGGGCGACGCTCACGATCGCAAAAGACGCGTCAAAAGACGATGCGCTTGCGCAGGCAAAAGAAGCGGTGGCGGATAAGCTGACGGGAACTATCGTAAAGGAGATTTATGTCCCGGGCAGGATTGTCAATATCGTGCAGAAGTAATGAGTGATCGGATCCTAAAGACAGGAGAGGCGGCAAAAGCCTCTCCTTCATACAGTCTGCAGGAATGTTTTCTGTCTAACGTTTCATCCGCTGCATCATCCGTATCATATTTTGCGCTTTCACTTTTTCGGAAGGCGGCAGGTTATTGACCAGTACATTGAGCATGATATCCCGCTCTTTTTCGGTCAGGCTTACGCCCTGTTTTTGCGCGGCGTTGGAAATGGACATCAGGGACGCGAGCATATCCTGTGCGCTCCCGTTTGCCTGTTTGCCCGCCATGGCTTTGAAAAAAGCAAGTTTTTCCGGTGATACGCCTGTGTTGTCCGTGCTAAATATGTCGTCAAAATTCATAAAAGCCTCCTTAATATCAGGGTAAGTAAACGGTCAGGAAAACATCGTTTCACAGGCGCTTAGCATAGAAAAGATATTTAAGAGCATATCAATGTTTTCCTGATCTTTTTCATTGCAGAACTGGCGGACGTCGTTCAGCATATTCAGCGTGTTTTCCGCCGGGTTGTCTGTGGAGCAGATGGAAAGGGAAGTGTCGTCGCTGCTGATCAGGTCAAGCGATTTTTTCAATTCCATAGATTTGATCAGCGTGAGGATCCCCCGCTGGCGCGTGCCGTTCATATAAGGGAGCGCTGTTTTTAAAATCTGTAATTCCCGGCTCTGTATCTTTTCATCAAAGATGGTCGGCGTATAATTGTTGTCCATAAAAATCCTTTTTTCTTTAATGTATGAAAGGGGACAGGCAGTTATGACAGCGGGCGCGGGCGCGCATAAAAAAGCATGGCGGGTTTCTTACTTGCGCAAACAAATTTCTGTGAGGGAAATATAATAATAAAAAACAGGAATTTTAATCATGCAGAGATTGATCATTGATGGAAATAAAGTATATACGGTGGATGAAGCCTGCCTGCGCAGGAAAAACATGACGGTCGCCCAGGTGCGCGAAGCGGAGGCTTCCCGCGGGAGACGGCAGGAGATCGATCCGGATAAAAGGAAATAGCCAAAAAACCGGAAAATCCCCTGCGGCACAGCCGCAGGGGAAAAATCAGCGTTGGCAAAAAAATCAGCAGAAGCTGTTGCCGTTGCCGCCGCAGCAAAGGAGCAGTAAGATCAGCCAAAGACAGCCATTGCCTTCGCCGCCGCAGCCGTTGTTGCCCAAAAATCCGCCGTTGTTGTTTCCACAGCAGCAGGATAACAGCAGGATCAGCCAGATAATGGAACTGCAGCCTCCGTTGCTTTCTCCACATCCGCAGTTTGTAGCAGCTAAATCACTCATGTTGATTGCCTCCATGTTGTTTTGTTTTATGGTTCATCTTATGTAAGGGGCTTGTATAGGTTTCCAAAAAAAACGTATCTTTCTTTCAAATTTTTTCAAACCATTGACAAATCCGCACCGGATTGTTTACAATGTTGCAGTGTGGAAATATGCATGAACTGGCAGAAAGGGCCTGTAAGGAGGGTAAAGACATGGAAAAGATAAAAATGACGACGCCGCTTGTGGAGATGGACGGAGACGAGATGACACGTATTTTGTGGCAGATGATCAAAGACGAGCTGCTTCTTCCATTTATTGATTTAAAGACGGAATATTATGACCTGGGGCTTGAAAACAGAAATAAGACTTATGACCAGGTAACGGTTGACTCTGCAAATGCGACGAAAAAATACGGCGTAGCCGTAAAATGCGCGACGATCACGCCAAACGCGGCGCGCATGACGGAGTATGATCTGAAAGAAATGTGGAAAAGCCCGAACGGCACGATCCGCGCGATTTTAGACGGTACGGTGTTCCGCACGCCGATCAAGGTAAAAGGGATCGAGCCCTGTGTGAAAAACTGGAAGAAGCCGATCACGATCGCAAGGCATGCATACGGGGACGTTTATAAAAATGTGGAAATGAAGATTCCGTCAGCCGGAAAAGCGGAGCTGGTATTTACGGCGGAGGACGGGACGCAGACGAAGGAAACGATTTTTGAATTCAGCGGGCCGGGCGTGATCCAGGGCCAGCATAATATCGAGCAGTCGATCCGGAGCTTTGCGAGAAGCTGTTTTACGTATGCGCTTGACTGCGGGCAGGATCTGTGGTTTGCGACAAAGGATACGATTTCGAAAAAGTATGACCATACGTTTAAGGATATTTTTCAGGAGATCTTTGACAGCGAGTACAAGGATAAATTTGAGGCGGCGGGCATTACGTATTTCTATACCCTGATCGATGATGCGGTTGCGCGCGTCATGAAGTCCGAGGGCGGTTTTATCTGGGCCTGCAAAAATTATGACGGGGACGTTATGAGCGATATGATCTCTTCCGCGTTCGGCTCGCTCGCCATGATGACGTCTGTGCTCGTGTCGCCGGAAGGGTATTATGAATACGAGGCTGCGCATGGAACGGTGCAGCGCCATTATTATAAGCACTTAAATGGGGAAGAGACGTCTACGAACTCAGTCGCTACGATTTTTGCGTGGTCGGGCGCCCTGCGGAAACGCGCGGAAATGGATCAGCTGCCGGAGCTGGAGCAGTTTGCGGACAATCTGGAAAAAGCCTGCATAGACACCATTGAATCCGGCAGGATGACAAAAGACCTTGCGCTGATTACGGAGCTGGAAAATCCGACCGTATTAAACAGCGGGGATTTTATCAGAGCGATCCGCGAGACATTAGAAAAGCTGTATGCTTGATCGGAACGGGTGTGCCGTTGGGTACACCCGGTTTGCATTAAGGGGATTTCAGATACGGAGGAAATTATGGTACTTGCTTGTCAGAATATATCCAAGGCATTTGGCACAGAAGAAATCTTACGGGACGTTTCGTTCCATATAGAACAAAATGAAAAGGCCGCCATTGTCGGCGTCAATGGTGCCGGGAAATCTACGCTGCTGAAGATCATTATGAGTGAGACAGAGCCTGACGCGGGAATCGTCATTGCGGCGAAAGACGCTTCGATCGGTTATCTGGCGCAGGATCAGGATATCTATGGAGAGGGGACGATTTATGAGGAAGTCCTTTCCGCAAAACACCCGGTCATTGATCTGGAACAGGAAATACGGCAAATGGAGGCGCAGATGGGCCAGGTCGCCCCGGATGAGCTGGAGCCGTTTATGGAAAAATACGAGCGGCTTGTGCATCAGTTTGAATTGATGGACGGATATTCCTATAAAAGCGAAGTGACAGGCGTTTTATACGGGCTCGGTTTTGAGGAGGCGGATTTTACCAAAAAATTGCGCGAGCTTTCCGGCGGGCAGAGGACGCGTGTCGCGCTCGGGCGGCTGCTCGTGACGAAGCCGGATATTATCCTGCTCGACGAGCCGACGAACCATCTGGATATGGAGTCCGTACAATGGCTGGAGACGTATCTTCTGAATTATAAAGGCGCCGTTTTGATCGTGTCGCATGACCGTTATTTTCTGGATAAGACCGTAACAAAGATCATTGAGCTGTCGAATCATCAGGCGAGCAGCTTTCAGGGAAATTATACGGCGTATGCGCAGAAAAAGGCGCAGGCGCGGGAAGCGCAGCTCAGGGCGTATTACAACCAGCAGCAGGAGATCCGGCGCCAGGAGGAAGTGATCGCCCGGCTGAAATCCTTCAATCGTGAAAAATCAGTGAAGCGCGCGGAGAGTCGTGAAAAAATGCTTGAAAAAATGGAGCGGCTTGATAAGCCGGAGGAAGAGCATACGGATATCCATCTGAAACTGACGCCCTGCATCACGAGTGGAAATGACGTCTTAAAAGTCGAGCGGCTTGCGAAGGCGTTTGACGGGAACCAATTGTTTTCTTCGGTTGATTTTTCTGTTTTCCGCGGGGAGCGCGTGGCTCTGATCGGGAATAACGGGACCGGAAAGACGACGATCTTAAAAATCATCAATGATATGCTGGCGGCGGACGCGGGGGAGGTTTCCCTCGGCACAAACGTCCATATCGGCTACTATGACCAGGAGCATCAGGTGCTGCATACGGAAAAGACGCTGTTTGAGGAGATTTCGGACGACAATCCGGATCTGAACAATACGCAGATCCGCAATGTGCTGGCGGCGTTTTTATTTACGGGCGAGGACGTGTTCAAACGTGTCGGGGATTTAAGCGGCGGGGAGCGCGGCAGGCTGTCACTGGCAAAACTCATGCTTTCCGAAGCGAATTTCCTGATCCTGGACGAGCCGACGAACCATCTGGACATTACGTCAAAGGAGATTTTAGAGGACGCGCTTTTGCATTATGAGGGGACGGCGCTGTTTGTCTCGCACGACCGCTATTTCATCAATAAAACGGCGACGCGGATTCTGGATCTGCACGAAAAGCAGGTGTTGAATTATATCGGCAATTATGATTATTATCTGGAAAAGCGCGATATCCAACGGGCGGCGGAAGAAAAAAAACCGGAGCCGGAAACAGCGCGCGCGCCGCAGGCAAATGCGTCTGCCACAGGCGGGAAAGCGGACTGGAAACAGAAAAAGGCGGAGCAGGCGGCGAGGCGGAAGCTGGAAAATGAATTAAAAAAGACGGAAGAGCGGATCGAGGAGCTGGAAACGCGCAAGGCGGAGCTGGAGGAGGAGATGGCAAAGCCGGAGGTTGCGGTCGTTTCCGCAAAGCTGTTTGAACTGCATACAAAGCTGCAGGAAGGGGAAAAGGAACTGGAACAGCTGTATGAGAACTGGGAGGCGTTATCCGCGCAGTTAAGCTGATTGACAAATCTTTTGCAAGTCCATATAATTTATATCAGGAAGCCACGCCGCCGTATCGGAAAACATGGAAAGAAGGTGCAGGGGTATGCCGGATGGAAATGATTTTCGCGCTGCTTTGAAGGGAAAGAAAATTCCGGTTCTGACGCTTGACGAAAAGTGGCATAAGCTGTTTGCGCTGGGAGGGAAAACAGACGCCGTCATTTCGCTGGAAGCGGAACTGAATGCGCTCCTTCAAAAGCAGGGGAAGCTGGCCGCGGAACAGCGGCAGTTAAAAAAACAGAAAAACAGGCTGATGGCAAATGTCGTCGAAAATATGGAAGGCACGTATGAGGAAAACAAAAATAAAAAAAGCTCAAAGCGGCTGGATGCGGATAAAAAAGAGCTGGACGAGGTAAACGAAAGGCTTGGGCGGCTCGAAGACGAATTGCTGGACTTGCCGCGCGAGATGAACCGCGTCAACGGGGAACTGATGCTGGAGACAATGGAATTTTGTTACGGCAGGCTCCGGCAGAATTATAATGAGGTCCAGGAGATTAAAGGCTGGATTGACGAAGTGCGCGTAGAATTGAAAAAAAAGCTGATCAGAAAACAGAACCGGGAGATCAGCAACCGGCAGATCTATACCTATATGCATGACATTTTCGGGCCGCAGGCGCTGGATATTTTTGACCTGTATTACACAGAAAAAAATGAGGCGGCGCCGGAAGATGCAGAAAACGCGAAAACGGAAGCGGACGGTCAGGAAGAAAAAGACGGCAGCGATTCCGCGGCAGAAGAGAAAAATAAAAAAGAAGACAAAGTGACAGTAAAAAGCAGGGGCCGGAACCGGAAAAAAGAAAAGCCGGTCGAAAATTTCCGGACAGCGGATACGGGCGCAGGCCCCGATAGACCGCATGGATAGGAGAAAGATATGCAGTGGATCGTAAACAGCAGTGAGATGAAGCAGTTAGACAAAAATACCATAACGCATTTCGGGATGCCGTCGCTCGTCCTGATGGAGCGCGCGGCGTTAGCGGTCGTTGAAAATCTCCCGCCGCGGCTTTCGCATGGCGGGAGGCATCTGATCGTATGCGGCAATGGAAATAATGGCGCGGACGGGCTTGCTGTGGCAAGGCTGCTGCGCCAGCGGGGATGCGGCGTTACCGTTGTCCGGTCAAAAGACAGCGGGCGGCGGACGGAGGAAAACAGACTGCAGGGGGAAATATTAGAACGGTATGGCGTTCCGATCGCGGAGGACATTCCGCAGGATGCGTCCTTTGACTGCGTGATCGAGGCATTGTTCGGCATCGGCCTCTCGAGGGAGCCGCAGGGGGAGGCCGCAAAATGGCTCTGCGCCATGAACCGTCTGGGCGGCTATAAAGTCGCGGTTGATATGCCGGCGGGCGTGTCTGCGGATACGGGCGCTGTGTATGCGGCGGCTTTCCGCGCAGACCTGACCGTTACATTTGCCTATTTAAAAGTCGGGCAGGCGGTATATCCCGGCGCGGAATATTGCGGGAAGACGATTGCCGCGCAGATCGGGATCACAAAGGAGAGCTGGCTTGGGGAAGAAAACCGGCCGTCCTGTTACAGCCTGCAGAAATCAGATTTGAATAAAATCCCTGTCCGCGCGGCGCGTTCCAATAAAGGGACGTTTGGAAAAGCGCTCGTTGTGGCGGGCGGCAGGGATATGGCGGGCGCGGCGCTTTTCTGCGCAAAGGCCGCTTACCGCACCGGATGCGGGCTTGTAAAGATCTATACGCCGGAAGAAAACCGCGCGGTTTTGCAAAGTGCGCTTCCCGAAGCTGTTATTGTAACATCTGATTCTAAACGGCAGAAGCCGGAAAAGCTTTTCGAAGCTGTCCAATGGGCGGACGTCATTGCCATAGGCCCCGGCCTTGGAACGGGAAAGCGCGCGCAGATGGCGGTCGAGACGGTTCTGCAGAATGCGTCGGTTCCGGTTATTGCGGACGCCGATGCGCTCAATATCCTTTCGCGCAATCCGGAATGGCTGCAGCATCACAGGCAGGAGCTTGTCATAACGCCGCATTTCGGCGAGATGGCAAGGCTGGGCGGAAAGAGCATATCGTCCATAAAAAACACAGTGACAGAGACAGCAAGAGAATTTGCAAAACAGTATCGTGTGATATGCGTCCTGAAAGACGCGGCGACGGTAACGGCTCTTCCGGATGGGACAATGTTCCTGAACCGGTCGGGCTGCAGCGCGCTGGCGAAAGGCGGGAGCGGAGATGTCCTGACCGGCGTCATCACAGGCCTGGCGGCGCAGGGAATGCCGGTGAAAGCCGCGGCCCCGCTTGGCGTGTACCTGCATGGGCTGGCGGGAGAATATGCGGCGGAAAAAACGGGCGCATACGGCGTGTTGGCTGGAGAACTGGCGGACGCGGTCAGCCGCGTGATCAAAGAGAGCGGGGAGTGAGGCTTATTATGGAAAATTACAGCCGCGTGTACGCCGGCATTGATCTGGATGCAGTCCGCCATAATTTTGAGGGGATCCGGCGGCTGTTAAAACCGGAGACAAAGATAATAGCAGTGGTTAAAACCGACGGTTATGGGCATGGCGCGGTGCGGATTGCGCAGGAAATCGAGCCGTATGGCGCGTTGTACGGGTTTGCGGTCGCGACGGCGGAAGAGGCGGAGGAACTCCGGTCAGCCGGAATAAAAAAGCCGATCCTGATCTTAGGCTATGTATTTCCGGAACATTATGATACGCTTGTAAAAATTCAGGCCATGCCTGCGGTATTTACGCTGGAGATGGCGCGGCAGCTTGCATCAGCCGCCGCGGAAGCGGGGCGGAAGCTCCCGGTACATATCAAGATTGATACAGGCATGAGCCGCATCGGGCTGCCTGTTTCAGAAAAAAGCGCGGATATCATAGCGCAGATCGCGTCCCTGCCGCATATGATGGTAGAAGGCGTCTTCACCCATTTTGCAAGGGCGGACGAAGCGGACAAAACGTCTGCGGAAATGCAGCTGGAACAGTTTCAGGATATGACGCGCATGATAAAAGAACGGGGCGTGGAGATCCCGTACCGCCACTGCTGCAACAGCGCGGGCATTATTGATCTGCCGCAGGCGCAGATGGAGCTGGTGCGGGCGGGCATTATCCTGTATGGTTTATGGCCTTCGGATGAGGTGTGTAAAGAGCGGATTGATTTGAAGCCGGTTCTGTCATTAAAGAGCCATATCGCCCACGTCAAGGAGCTCGAAGCGGGCAGGAGCGTTTCCTACGGCGGGACGTATACGCTGCGGGAAAAAGAGACCATAGCGACCATACCGGTCGGTTATGGGGACGGCTATCCGCGGAGCTTATCCAACCGGGGATATGTTCTGGTGCATGGGAAAAAGGCGCCGATCCGCGGCCGCGTCTGCATGGATCAGTTTATGGTGGACGTGACCGGGATAGACGGGGTAAAAACGGGCGATGAAGTGACGCTGGCGGGGAAAGACGGCGGCGCGCAGATCACATTGGAGGAACTGGGCGCGATGTCCGGAAGGTTTAATTATGAATTTGCCTGTGCGCTTGGGAAACGCATCCCGCGCGTGTTTTTTAAAAACGGCGTAAGGCTGGAATGAGGCTCTTTGAAAAGAAAACAGCCGCCGTATGAATACACTCGATAAAACTGGCAATACTTACCGTATAACCTATTTTGTGGAGTGAGAAGAATGGTAATCAGACGCGGTGATATTTATTATGCGGATCTAAGGCCGGTCGTAGGCTCGGAACAGGGCGGCGTGCGGCCGGTGCTGATCATACAGAATGATGTGGGGAACCTGCACAGCCCGACGGTGATCTGTGCGGCGATCACATCCCAGATGAACAAGGCGAAGCTGCCGACGCATGTGGAGCTTTCCAGCAGCCGTTATGCGCTGGTCAAGGATTCCGTTATTTTGCTCGAACAGCTCAGGACGATTGATAAAAAACGTTTAAAAGACAAGGTCTGCCATCTTGAAGGAGACATCCTGCGCAGGATCGACCAGGCGCTGTGCGTCAGCCTGGAGCTTAGTGACCATTCAGGACACAGGACTGAATCGTTACATAGGATGCGCGCAAGGGTGTAAGGATCCGGAGATTTTGTGGGGCGGCCGATGGCAAAACTTGACGTAATACGCCGGAAATGATATTTTATATAAGTATACGGGACGCATGGGGCGTTTCCCCGCCCCGTAATTTTATAAAAAAGGAGAAAATTTTATGGATGATGGCGCGAGTCCCAAAATAAATAACGCGGAAAAAAACAAATGGTTCAGTGAATTCTGGAAAAAACTGAGCCGGAAAAATCCGGAACGCGTGACGGAGGAAGAGATTATTTCCATGGTGCAGGAAGGGCATCAGAAAGGTGTGCTTCAGGCAAGCGAAGCGGAAATGATCCATAATATTTTTGAATTTACGGACAAAGAAGCGAAGGATATCATGACGCACAGGAAAAATATCGCGGCGCTGGACGGAAACCTGAAGTTTTATGAAATGCTGGATATTGTGCTGGAAAAACAGTATTCGAGGTTTCCGGTGTATCTGGATGATATCGACAATATCATCGGCATCCTGCACATCAAAGAAGCGCTTGCTTTCAGCCGGAAAGAGGAAGTGTGGAATATGCCGCTGAAGGATATCGAGGGGCTGTTCCAGGAAGCCGATTTTATACCGGAGACGCGCAATATCAGCAACCTGTTCCAGAAGATGCAGGCAAAAAAGGAGCATATGGTCATTGTCGTGGACGAATACGGACAGACGAGCGGACTGGTCGCGCTGGAGGATATCCTTGAAGAGATCGTTGGCAATATCCAGGACGAACATGATAAGGAAGACCTGCTGATCGAAAAGCTCTCCGAGCATAATTACCTGATGCGCGGCATGGCGCCGCTGGACGATGTCGGAGACGTCCTGAATCTGGAATTTGAAGAGGAAGAGTATGATACGCTAAACGGATTCCTGATCTCGCGGATCGATAAGATCCCGGCGGACGGGGAGACATTTTCCGTAAATTATGGCGGATATGCTTTTGACATTACCAGCGTAAAGGACAAGATGATACAGACTGTGCGCGTGCGCAGGATCTTTACATAAAAGAAAACGGCTGTGCGCGAGGATAGTTCTTGTCATTCATAGAATTAAATGATAAAATAAACAGGAAACAAGATAGAAAAGAGGATAATTTTTATGTCAGGACATTCCAAGTTTGCAAATATCAAGCATAAAAAAGAAAAAAATGATGCTGCAAAAGGAAAGATATTTACCATGATCGGCCGGGAGATCGCGATCGCCGTCAAAGAGGGCGGGGCGGATCCGGCGAATAACAGCAAGCTTCGTGACGTGATCGCAAAAGCGAAGGCGAATAATATGCCGAATGATACGATCGACCGCGGGATCAAGAAGGCGTCCGGCGAAGGGGCAAACGTAAATTACGAAGCCGTTACATATGAAGGATACGGGCCGGGGGGCACAGCCATTATTGTGAACGCCCTGACCGACAATAAAAACCGGACGGCCGCGAACGTGCGCAACTGTTTTTCAAAAGGGCAGGGGAGCATCGGCACGCAGGGCTGCGTTTCTTATATGTTTGACCAGAAGGGGCAGATCATCATCAGCAAGGAAGAGTGCGGGAAAGATGCGGACGACCTGATGATGCTTGCGCTGGATGCGGGAGCGGAGGACTTTGCGGATGAAGAGGACAGCTATGAGATCGTAACCGCGCCGGAGGATTTCAATGCGGTGCGCGATGCGCTCGAAGCGGAACAGGTTCCGCTTGCGGATGCGGAGATAACGATGATCCCGCAGACATTTGTGGATTTATCAGAGGAAGCGGATATTACAAATATCCAGCGGATTTTGGATCTGCTTGATGCAGACGATGATGTACAGACAGTATACCATAACTGGAATGAGTGAGGACAGGATCAAAAACACCGGACGGCGTGTTTAAAAATAATGAGGAGGGTTTTGCTATGAGAAAGATACTTTTTGCGGCATCAGAGTGTGTGCCATTTATTAAAACAGGGGGGCTGGCGGATGTATGCGGCGCCCTTCCGAAAGAATTTGACAGGGAATACTGGGATATCCGCGTCGTGATCCCGAATTACAGCTGCATACCGGAGCATTTCCGGAATAATTTTGAATATGTGACGCATTTTTACATGGGTACGGGCCCGATGCTTCCGGAAAAATATGTCGGCGTCCTGAAATATGAGATGGACGGCGTGACCTATTATTTTATTGATAACCAGGAGTATTTTAACTGTGCGGTTCCGTACGGCGACATCCGCGGCGATATCGAAAAGTTTATTTTCTTTGACAAAGCGGTCTTGTCCATGTTAAAGGCGATTGATTTCCAGCCGGATCTGATTCACTGCCATGACTGGCAGGCCGGGCTGATACCGGTATATCTGAAAAATGAATTTCAGGGCGATATGTTCTATTGGGGCATGAAATCGATTATGACAATACACAACCTGAAATTCCAGGGCATCTGGGACAGGAAAGTGATCCAGGGGCTGAGCGGCCTTACGAACGACCTGTTCGTGCCGGACAAACTGGAGTTTAACAAAGACGCGAGTATGTTAAAGGGCGGGCTGGTTTATGCGGATTATATTACAACGGTAAGCGACACTTATGCGCAGGAGATCCAGACGCCATATTATGGCGAGGGGTTAGACGGGCTGCTTTCCGCAAGGCATTATGATATGCAGGGCATTGTCAATGGCATTGATTATGATGTATATAACCCTGCCACTGATCCGAAGATCTACACCAATTATGATATTACCAACTGGCGGAAACGCAAAGCCAATAACAAAGTGAAACTGCAGGAAGAGCTGGGGCTTGCTGTCGACAAACATAAGTTTATGATCGGCCTGATCTCACGCCTGACTGACCAGAAAGGGCTTGACCTCATCAATTATGTCATTGACCGTATCGTGGACGATTACACGCAGTTTGTCGTTATCGGGACGGGCGATCCGAATTATGAAAATATGTTCCGCCACTATGCGTGGAAATACGGCGACCGGATCTCCGCGAATATCTGCTACTCAGACGATCTGGCGCATAAGCTTTATGCGGCGGCGGACGCGTTCCTGATGCCATCGCGTTTTGAGCCATGCGGCCTGACGCAGCTGATCTCCTTCCGTTACGGCACAGCTCCGATCGTGCGGGAGACGGGCGGCCTGAAGGATACGGTTGTTCCGTTCAATGAATACGACAACACCGGGGACGGCTTCTCCTTTACGAATTACAACGGCGAGGAAATGTTAAAAGTGATCAATTACGCAAAATCCATTTTTTATGATAAGCGGAAAGACTGGAACCACATGATCGACCGCGGCATGGAAAAAGATTTCTCATGGAACGCTTCAAAATTCCGTTATGAAGGGCTGTATAATTACCTCATCGGAGATAAATAAACCCCGCAGGGGCGGACGGCTTTCGGCGCGTCTGTTTTATCGTCAGATAAAGCAGGCGCGTTGTTTTTGCGCAGAAATGCAAAAATGCATGGCTGTATAATAAGAAAAAAAATGCGCATACTTCCTTCGATATGTTTCCGTACAGGCGGGCATAGAAGTCAAATACCCCGCAGCGGCTGCCGGACGGACAGGCGCTCCTGTCAGGCGGCTCGCCGGGGAATAAAATCCGGAGGAACGGTCATGGGTGAAGAAAAGACAAAAAATGACGAAATGGAGCAGAGGCTTTCCGATAATGAGAACATTAAAAATAACGGCGAAGCTACGCTGGAAGAAAATTACCACCATCACAGGATTTATTTACTGTCTGTGATCGGGGAGATCGAAGGGCACGAATGCCTCTCTTCCAATACAAAGACAACGAAATATGAGCATGTGCTGCCAAAGCTGGCGGAGATTGAAGATGCGGACAATATTGACGGCGTGATGCTGCTTTTGAATACCGTAGGCGGCGATATTGAGTCGGGGCTTGCGATCGCAGAAATGGTCGCTTCGTTAAGCAAGCCGAAAGTATCGCTCGTGCTGGGCGGCAGCCATTCGATCGGCATACCGCTGGCGGTTTCCACAGACTATTCGTTCATTGTGCCGACCGGCACGATGGTTATCCATCCGGTGCGGATGAACGGCATGGTCATTGGCGCGCCGCCGACCTATGAGTATTTTAAGCAGATGCAGAACCGCATTACGGGTTTTATCGCCTCGCATTGCAGGGCAAAAGAAGACCGGCTGGAAAAGCTGATGATGAATACGACGATGATGACAAAAGACCTCGGCACGATACTGGTCGGGGAAGAAACTGTAAGAGAGGGCATTATCAATGAGGTGGGCGGCATGAAAGAGGCGCTGCGGAAACTGCATGAGATGATCGAAACGCGGAAAAATGGCTGCCAACCGTCGGCCTCATAAAATATAAAAGAAAGAGAATGACATTTACGCCGGAGTATGGTAATATAAATCTATATGGTTTTTTTCAAGGAGGCGTATTATGTCATTACTGGAAGCAATTTTAATGGGATTGATTCAGGGAATCACAGAATTTCTGCCTGTCAGCAGTTCCGGCCACCTGGCGCTGTTTAAGATCGCGTTCGGCATGAAGGACACCGGGCTGCTGTTTGATTGTCTGCTGCATTTCGGCACATTGATCGCCGTATTTGCCGTTTACTATAAGGACATCTGGAAAATGATCTGTGAAGGCTTTGGGATCATCGGGGATTTTTTTGCCAATGTCGGCGTTGCGTTTGCGCGTCTTGCCGGAAAGAGAGATAAAAAATACCGCAGGATCATTCATAACGGATACCGGAAATTTGTCATGCTTGTCATCGTCTCTACGATACCGACCGGCGTGATCGGGATCGCGGCGTCAGACCTGATCGAAGCCGCTTCGCAGATTCTGATCGTGCCGGGCGTCTGCCTGATCATTACGTCGGCGCTGCTGTTTATCGCAGACCATGTTGCGGAGGGCCATAAGATGCCAAAACAGGTCAGCTATACGAATGCGTTTCTGATCGGGATCGCGCAGGGGTTTGCCACGCTTCCCGGCATTTCCCGCTCCGGGACGACGATCACAGCTTGCCTGGTCAGCGGATGCGCCCGCAAATTTGCGGTGAAATATTCGTTTATCATGTCCATACCGGCTATTTTAGGCTCTGTCGTCCTGCAGCTGTTTGATATCCCGAATCTGGATATCAGCGCGGCGGAGTGGGTTTATTATCTGGTCGGGACGGCAGTTGCCGCAATCGTCGGATATATCTGCATTAAAATCATGCTGTATGTCGTGAAACAGAAAAAATTTATCGTGTTTTCTGTTTACTGCCTGATTGTCGGGGCAATCTGCGTCGGGACGTATTTTTATATCGCGTAAAAACAGGGCATGGAAGAAAATATAAAAGACTGGAAATGGAGGTTGAAAATGGCTGGTCAGTCTGCAAAATCGTCCAGGCGGCGCGCTTCTGCCGGAAAGGGCAGGCAGGAAACTCCTTCCGCCACGTTCCGGAATGAAGTGCTCCTCTGGATTGTGCTTGCATTTTCGATTATTTTATTTATCAGCAATTTTGGGATTGCCGGAAAACTGGGAAACCTGATCAGCAGTTTGTTTTTCGGGCTGTTCGGGCTTGTTGCATACATATTTCCGGTGCTGTTATTTGCCGGAATTGCATTTATGATTTCCAACAGAAATAATGCGGTCGCGGCTGTGAAGATCGCTGCGGCGGTCGTATTTGTTATTTTCATTTGTTTTTTTCTGGAACTGATCGGCGGGGACGCCGCAGCGGAAAATCCGCTCGATTCGTTCCGGTGGGCGGCGACGCGGAAAATGGGCGGCGGCTTTCTGGGCGGCTTTCTGGTCTGGCTGATCAAACCGAATCTTGGGGTGGTCAGTGCGTTCGTCATAGATTTTGCCGTATTGATCATCTGTCTGATACTGATTACGGAACGGTCGCTCTGGCGGCATATTGAATCCGGCGGAAAACGGGTATACCGCTCTGCGCGGGATGAGACGATAAAACAGCGCCGCCAGCATGAGGCGCGTGTGGAAGAGCGCAGGCAAAGGCGTATGGATAATAAGGTGGTCGGAGTGTCGACAGATACCGCGCTCAAAAGCCCGGCGGCAAAGGAATCTTCCGATGCGATCGGGGAGCTGCATCCGGAGCCTGATTTCCCGATTTTTATGTCCAACGAAACGAAGACTGCAGAAAAAGAAAAAAGAGAAGAAAAAGAAATGCCGCCGGCTGCCCGCAAGCTGCAGCCGCAAATGCCTGTTATGGAGAATGTGCCGGTGATAAACCGTAAGATCGCGCTTGCGCCAAGCGAACCCGTTCAGGCAGCGCCGGAAAGCGCGTCTGTTTCAGAGGCAGAGGATATCCTGGCTAAGACGAGCGATCTGTTTTCGGAACTGCTGCCGGATCTCTCATCCGGACCGGAGTCAGACCGCGTGTTAATGGCGGCAGAGGAACCCGCCCTTTATGGATTGCAGGAAACGGAAGAACCTGCCCCTTATGCGGCACAGGAAACAGTTGAATATGATAATGCAGATGATATCGGTGATATCGATATCGGGGATCTATCTGTACCGGAACCAGTATCAGATGCAGAAGATGCATTAGAGCAGGAAACGGCGTTTGATATCTTCACAGAGGATGAAGCTGACCATGAATTTCATGATTTTGACGCATTGATACCGGAGCCTGTCGATAACCCGGCGCCGCAGCCAATGGCGGAGACGGCGGGGGCGTTGACAGGAAAGCCGAAGCGGCCGCAGGCGGAACTTGAAAAAAATGTCACTGCGGTTCAGGCGCAGGTACGGCCGCAGCCGCAGGCCAGACGTGCGTATGTTTTCCCTTCGGAGCGGCTTTTAAAGGCGGGGGACGCGTCACAGACGGGCGATTCCAGACAGCATTTGCAGGAAACCGCGTTAAAGCTGCAGCAGACGCTGAAAAACTTTGGCGTCAACGTTACGATTTTAAACGTCAGCTGCGGGCCGTCTGTCACGCGCTATGAGATTCAGCCTGAGATGGGCGTCAAGGTGAGCAAGATCGTCAACCTTGCAGATGATATCAAGCTGAACCTTGCCGCGCCTGATATCCGTATCGAGGCGCCGATTCCCGGGAAAGCCGCGATTGGAATTGAGGTGCCGAACAAAGAAACGGTTACGGTCATGTTCCGGGAACTGGTTGAATCAGAGGAGTTTAAAAAGCATAAATCCCCATGCGCCTTTGCCGTCGGGAAAGATATCGCGGGCAAGGTGATTGTAACGGACATCTGTAAAATGCCGCATCTTCTGATCGCGGGCGCGACAGGATCCGGAAAATCCGTCTGCATCAATACGATCATCATGAGCATTATCTATAAGGCGGATCCGGAAGATGTGAAGCTGATCATGGTCGATCCGAAAGTTGTGGAATTAAATGTCTATAACGGGATCCCGCACCTTCTGCTGCCGGTCGTGACCGATCCGAAAAAGGCGGCGGGTGCGCTGCACTGGGCGGTGTCGGAAATGATGGAGCGTTACCAGAAATTCGCAAATTGCGGTGTGCGTGACATCAAAGGCTACAATGCGAAAATAAAGCAGCTTGCATCTGGCGCAGGCGGCGATGGGCCGCAAAAGATGCCGTATATTGTCATAATTGTAGACGAGCTTGCGGATCTTATGATGGTTTCTCCGGGAGACGTGGAGGATGCGATCTGCCGTCTGGCGCAGCTTGCAAGGGCCTGTGGCATCCATCTGGTGATCGCGACACAGCGCCCGTCCGTAAATGTCATTACAGGTTTAATTAAAGCGAATATGCCTTCGCGTATCGCGTTTTCGGTGACGTCGGGCATCGATTCGCGCACGATCCTTGATATCAACGGCGCGGAAAAGCTGCTTGGAAAGGGCGATATGCTGTTTTATCCGCAGGGCCTGCAAAAGCCGATCCGCGTACAGGGGGCGTTTATCTCTGACGAGGAAGTGTCGGATGTGGTTGAATTTTTGTCAGAGCAAAATGGCGGCGCGGCGTATAACCATGAGATTGAACAAAAAGTTGCAGCCGCGCTTTCGGATTCCGGAGCTGTTTCGGTCGACGCTTCGCCTGCAAATGACCGGGACGCTTATTTTGCAGATGCGGCGCAGCTGATCATTGATAAGGAGAAAGCGTCTGTCAGTATGCTGCAGCGTTATTTCAAGATCGGATTTAACCGGGCTGCGCGCATTATGGACCAGCTGGAGGAAGCCGGGGTAGTCGGTCCGGAAGAGGGGACGAAACCGCGCAAAATCCAGATGAGCCAGGAAGAATTTGCACAATATCAGGAAGAATATTTATAAAGGAGAAGGGTATATATGGCATATTTAATTGATGGGAAACGCATTTCACAGGAAATTAAGGACGAATTAAAAGAAAAGGCGGCCGCATTAAAGGAACAGGGCATTCAGGGCTGCCTGGCGGTGATCCAGGTGGGGGACGATCCGGCTTCCGCCGTTTACGTGCGCAATAAAAAACGCGCATGCGCATACATAGGCATAGATTCTCTGGCTTATGAACTGCCGGAGGAGACGACAGAGGAAGAACTGTTGGATCTGATCGGGAGATTAAACGCGGATGAAAAGGTAAACGGCATTCTTGTACAGCTTCCGGTGCCTGCGCACATCAATGAAAACCGGATTATTCAGGCGATCTCGCCTTCCAAAGACGTGGACGGTTTCCATCCGCAGAATGTGGGCGCGCTGGTGAGCGGGCTGGCGGGATTTGTGTCCTGTACGCCTGCGGGCGTGATCCAGCTGTTAAAGCGTTCCGGCATAAAGATCGCCGGAAAAAACTGCGTTGTCATCGGGCGCAGCAATATTGTCGGGAAGCCGATGGCGTTACTGATGCTGCGGGAAAATGCGACGGTGACGATTGCGCACTCGAAAACAGAAAATCTGAAGGATATCTGCAAAAGAGCGGATATTTTGATCGTGGCGATCGGAAAGCCGAAATTTATCGACGCATCGTATGTAAAAGAGGGAGCGGTTGTGATCGACGTCGGAATCCACCGCAACGCGGAAAACAAATTGTGCGGCGACGTGGATTTTGACAGCGTAAGTCCGATCACAGAAGCGATTACGCCTGTGCCTGGCGGCGTCGGCCCGATGACGATCGCAATGCTCATGAACAACTGCGTGGAAGCCATGGGCAGATAGGAGGGCGTGTTGCATGAAATGTTCAAATTGCGGAACGGAATTCAGCGAAGCGAACCGGATCTGTCCGCGCTGCGGAAAGCCTGCCGCGCAAAATTTTAATTATAGCAACATGGAAAAGGAACTGCTGCATACGGTGATGGAAGATGAAAATATTGCGGGTTATTCCGGCAGGGCGTTCTATCCGCAGGATGATGAGGACGCGGAGGAGCTCCCGAAGAAAAAGCGGCCGGGCAGGCTTGCGGCTTCGCTGCTTGCCTGCGCCGCGGCATTTGCGGCCATCGCGTTTGCAATGCAGCGTTTCCCCGGGGATTATGGTTATACGGAAGCGGAGAGCGGCTATTTAAACTGCCTTATGTCATTTGCGGAAGATGATTATGAGGCGGCGGGCGCGGCTTTGGATACTCTCCTGGAGCAGGACGCGGACAATCTGGAATATCTTGCCATGCAGGAGCGCGTGGCTGAAAAAACGGAAAATACCGCTCTGCAGATGAAAACGCTGAACCATATCATTGAACTGGACGCGGATAATTATCCCGCTTATGAAAAGCTGCTGCAGCTGTATCTGGAAGAAGAAAACCAGGGGGAGATCGCCGCCCTGGCTGAACGCGCGCCAAACGAAACGGTCTATGATATGTTAAAAGCGTATCTGGTGGATCTGCCGTCGTTCGGCATTGCGCCGGGCGTCTATGAAAACAGCCTGGAGCTTACGATAGCGGCGGAAGACGGGCTGAACATTTACTATACGCTTGACGGCTCTTCGCCAAAAGAAAACGGAAAGATCTATTATGACGCGCTCCTGCTCGAACAGGGGCATTATACCGTAAAGGCGGTGTGCCGCAATGAAAAAGGCATTTACGGGGAGGAGATTTCCGGCGAGTATCAGATTGGCGGCGAAACGGGAGACGGCGCGCTTGACGGCGCGGAAGGGCTGCCGGAAGTATATCCGGAGAGCGGTTATTATACGTCCCCGCAGATGATCACGATCGATGTGCCGATCGGAAGCCAGGCGTATTATTCCTGGCAGGCGGGAACAGACCTGACCGCTTACAACGGCACGTTATATACCGGCGGGATCGAGATGCCGGAAGGGGTTTCCACGCTTTCCGTCATCATTGTGGACGCTTATGGAAACAGCAGCGCGGTGCGCCAGGCAGAATATACGTATCAGCCCGGATAAGCCGGGCGTCCGGAATTAAGAAATGGAGAAAAATTATGTGGTGTCCGAAATGTAAAACAGAATACCGCAGCGGCATTGCCGTCTGCGCAGAATGCGGCTCGCCTCTGGTGGAAGAGCTTCCGGTGGAAGTGGACAGCGGCGCGGCATTGCAGAAAGCCGAGGCTTACGGCCGGATGGAGAGCCGCGAAAATATGCGGATGCTTTCCGGCGGAAATCATGCTTATGTGGAAAAATCCGTACGGTATGAGGATGAGCGGTCGACGGCGTTTTCATTCCTGCTCGTGGGCATTGGCGGTTTTATCCTGCTCGCGCTCATCTACGCGGGCGTTATCCCGCTGCAGTTCGCGTCCTATATGAAATATATATCCGGGGCGGTTATGGGCGGGCTGTTTGCCGCTTTTATCATCATCGGCATACGCTCGTGGACGAAACTGAAAAAAATCAGGCTTGAAGCGGAAGTGGAAAAAGAGCGCAGGGCGGCTGCGGACGCATGGTTTTTAAACGCCTATACGGCGCAGGCGCTGGATGAAAAGGCGGGCGTCGGGGACAAAGAGGCGGCGGAGCAGAATTATTTTTTGCGCAGTTCTTTTATGAAACAGGCGTTACAGGAACAGTTTCCGGATTTTGACGAGCCGTTTCTGGATTATCTTGCGGAACAATATTATGACGCGCTCTATCCGGAAGAATAA
>CANQQG010000005.1 GCA_947625875.1 uncultured Lachnospiraceae bacterium | reverse complement strand
TTGGAATGCATGGTTTTGATTTTTTCCATCTTGCCGGTAGAACGGGCGTTAAAGAAAAAATTTGGCAGCAGCAAAAATCCGTGATCCGAATCTATGTCATTTCTTATATACCAACATTACTCCCTCAATGGGGAGTGATTGCAGGCCATGGAATATATGGCAATGGCTGGCTGATTTATTTACAATCCACGCTCCCACTAAGGGAGCGACAGGTATTGCGGCAGCAGAATCAACAACATACATATTTCAACCCACGCTCCCGCTAAGGGAGCGACCATTTTGTGATTGCTGGTACAGGCATGACACATATTTCAATCCACGCTCCCGCTAAGGGAGCGACGGAATAGATATAATAGCATATACATTGGTTTACATTTCAATCCACGCTCCCGCAAAGGGAGCGACAACGCCGGAGTACATTTACCGGCAATATGGGCTCGAATTTCAATCCACGCTCCCGCAAAGGGAGCGACTGGTTAATTTATCCAGTAAAAATTTAAATTACTATTTCAATCCACGCTCCCGCAAAGGGAGCGACGCGCAAAAGAGCGGAGAGCATACGGTTATCAAACATTTCAATCCACGCTCCCGCAAAGGGAGCGACAAATGTTTGTTACGCATATAGCGGATTAAAGGTTATTTCAATCCACGCTCCCACAAAGGGAGCGACATTATTATACGTCATTAAGTTACAATACAATAAATTTCAATCCACGCTCCCACAAAGGGAGCGACAGTTTGTCCCTGACGTAAAAATCGCCACAACGCAAATTTCAATCCACGCTCCCACAAAGGGAGCGACGCAAAAACGATGTGGAGCGAATAGAAAAGGCATTATTTCAATCCACGCTCCCACAAAGGGAGCGACGATGTGCTGGCGGCGGCGTCCTCAAATGCAAATACATTTCAATCCACGCTCCCGCAAAGGGAGCGACAAAGACGGGCATTATGCCGCCAGCGAGAAAACCATGATTTCAATCCACGCTCCCGCAAAGGGAGCGACTCTTAAGGTCACAGCGTATTTGCGGAATACTGCATTTCAATCCACGCTCCCGCAAAGGGAGCGACAACCGCAGACGGCAGCAGGATAGGAGGTGGACGCATATTTCAATCCACGCTCCCGCAAAGGGAGCGACAAGGAAAGCCATACACTTCCTGCGGATGTACCCATTTCAATCCACGCTCCCGCAAAGGGAGCGACTTGCTTTATGTATGCAGCCCGTACCGGGGCGAAGTATTTCAATCCACGCTCCCGCAAAGGGAGCGACGACGCAGAAGCGGAAGAGGCGTTTGAGAAGCTGATTTCAATCCACGCTCCCGCAAAGGGAGCGACGGCTTCGATATAGTTCCGGAGCCTGTCAACGGTATTTCAATCCACGCTCCCGCAAAGGGAGCGACGCGGGCCTATGGGATCACGACGCCGGATCAGCTTATTTCAATCCACGCTCCCGCAAAGGGAGCGACTATAGCCGGGTGGACGAAAACCGGGAAACGATCCTATTTCAATCCACGCTCCCGCAAAGGGAGCGACCTGATCGCCGACGTTCAGCCAATTCCCCATTTCGATTTCAATCCACGCTCCCGCAAAGGGAGCGACGGATCACCGCGCTGTTCTGAAGGATCAGATAATCATTTCAATCCACGCTCCCGCAAAGGGAGCGACCACGGTTCCCGGATATATCCAGTGTCCGTTACTGATTTCAATCCACGCTCCCGCAAAGGGAGCGACATTTTTTATATTTGATATAATTGATTTATCAAATATTTCAATCCACGCTCCCGCAAAGGGAGCGACTGAGGCGCGTGTCTTCCCACGGCTCCGCCAGCCACATTTCAATCCACGCTCCCGCAAAGGGAGCGACGATCAGGCACTGGGACAGCTTGAATCCAGCGTCTTGATTTCAATTCACGCTCCCGCAAAGGGAGCGACGTCCCGGTTCACGATGATCGGATCCACATATGTATTTCAATCCACGCTCCCGCAAAGGGAGCGACAATCCAGAATTGCTGCATTAAAAAATCAAGAAAAATTTCAATCCACGCTCCCGCAAAGGGAGCGACATATTTTGCGGCTGATGAAGTTATGAGTTTAATCATTTCAATCCACGCTCCCGCAAAGGGAGCGACGAAGTGCGCAGTTAAACGGAAGGAGTATAAAAAATTTCAATCCACGCTCCCGCAAAGGGAGCGACCTGAACTGGAAGGGGTGGCGCGAACAATACTCTATTTCAATCCACGCTCCCGCAAAGGGAGCGACTTGACAACCATGAACAATAGCTTTGTGTTTTACAATTTCAATCCACGCTCCCGCAAAGGGAGCGACTGTTCACGTTGCGGACAGGCTATTGATTGGGATATATTTCAATCCACGCTCCCGCAAAGGGAGCGACGCCAGAGAGACGCACTCGGTCTGCCGGATTATGTATTTCAATCCACGCTCCCGCAAAGGGAGCGACATGAAAAAGACTTGACTATTAACAGAATAGACGTATTTCAATCCACGCTCCCGCAAAGGGAGCGACCGTATCAGTTGACGCTTGGCAACTTCTATTCAAAAATTTCAATCCACGCTCCCGCAAAGGGAGCGACACCGAAGTTTGTATATGCTGAATGTGAGGTTGTTATTTCAATCCACGCTCCCGCAAAGGGAGCGACGGATGGCAAAACCGCAGGTGGACGCAAATCTGGAATTTCAATCCACGCTCCCGCAAAGGGAGCGACGCTTGGGCTTCGTCTTTTTTCATCGGGCGAAAAACCATTTCAATCCACGCTCCCGCAAAGGGAGCGACTATTAAGTTTCTGGAAACGGACACGGAAACCATAATTTCAATCCACGCTCCCGCAAAGGGAGCGACCTTGCTGGCTCCCGGATACTTGTCCACCTCGTCAAATTTCAATCCACGCTCCCGCAAAGGGAGCGACGGCCATGAAGAAAGCGGAGCTTGTCGCCTACATTATTTCAATCCACGCTCCCGCAAAGGGAGCGACAATCCCCGACAGCGTAATCGACCCTAAGATGACCACATTTCAATCCACGCTCCCGCAAAGGGAGCGACCGCAATTATGCCCAAATAAACACTTCAATATTTAAGCACAATCAACAAAACAAATTTTTTCAATACAAAAATACTCCGAATCAAACTACAATCAACGTGAAAATTCACTGCTTAAACTACAAATTTGTGCAATATGTACAGTGCGAACCTCCCCACATTCCCATGTTCACTTCATGTTCGCATAAACAACCGCGCCATCCCGTCACAAAATAATCACCCCTTCCTGCGCAAAGGTTTTTTTCGCCCCATAATGCTCGACCTTGCTTTCATAATTATTACCCAGCCGATAAAAACGCAGGCTGTCTTTTTCCATATCAATGATTTCCAACAAACGGGATTTAAGCAGCTTACACTGCCCCGCATCCAAAATACATTCAAATACGGAATTCTGAACCCTTTGCCCATAATTTTCACATTGTTTCGCTACTTTTCGCAATCTTGTTTTTCCTTTTGTGTCTTCTGTATTTACGTCATACGTGATCAAGATAAGCATTTTTCCCTCACTTCCATAAAAAAGGCGGATATTCATCCATGTCCCCGCGCAGATAACGCGCCAGAAGCAGCGCCTGAATATAAGGAACCAGTCCCCAATACATCTTCTCTTTCAGATAGGGATGCGTGATCTGTTCTTTTTTATGTTCCTGCCATGCCGTTAAAAATTTCTTCTTGCCCTCATCTGAAAAAACCACTGCCCCGCTCTCTGATTTCTGGAAATGTTCCGCGCGTATCTGACGGTTATTGATCATCGTCAAAACCAGACGGTCTACCAGAACGGGCCGCAGCTCCTCCATCAGGTCTAATGCCAGCGACTGCCGTCCCGGCCTGTCACGATGCATAAACCCGACATACGCATCCAGCCCAACACCCTCCAAAGCTGCGGCGCAGTCATTTGACAACAACGTATATCCAAAAGAGAGCATAGCATTCACAGAATCCAATGGCGGCCGTTTATTCCTGCCATGAAAGAAAAAATCTTCTTTCTGGTTCAGGATCAGCTCATCAAAAAAGCCAAAATAAACCGCAGCGCACTCCCCTTCTATGCCCCGCAATGTATCAAGATTTTCTTCCGTCCGTATTTTATCCAGTGCGTCAGCCAAATAGGTAACGGCTTTCCCGCATCGTTCCTGGTCTATGCGCAATGCGTGGTCGCGCATGGTGCGAGCAATGCTCCATCTGCAGTTATAAACTTTGCCCAATATGAAATTTCCCGCGACTTTACAGCTCTCAGCCATATCATCCGATATGCGGTACTGCTGTTTGCGCAGAAAAACATTCCCATGCGCTTCTCCCACTACGCGGCACAAAAATCTGCCAAACGGATTATAAAAAGCCAGATTAACGCCCCGCTTCGCACAGGCGCCCATCAAAGCCGGAGACGCTCCATAATAAGAAAAGCACAGAATATTCTCAAGCGTATGCAAAGGAAAACGCCCTATTTTTTGCTTATCTATCTCAACATGCACCGTCTCTCCGTCCAAAGACAGATATGCCTTTTCGCTTGTAATAAAAAGCGTATTCAGTAATTTCCTCATTCTATTCTCCCGACAAACATTCCTCTATATAGGCTGCCGCCGATTTCGCCCGGCTTAATCCCGGCACGCACAATTCCCGCATGGAGCAGGCATTGCAGCTTTTCTTTGCTTTTACCTTCGGCGTATATCCCCGTTTCCAAAAATCATGCATTTCCCCCAGCATAGACCTTACCTGCGCCCGCAGGGCTTCTGTAAATTCCACCTGCGTCCTCCTGCGCCGCTCCCCGTAAAACAGGCTCCCTTCAGGGATATGGCAGAGCAGCATTTCCTCTAAACACATCGCCTGCCCGCAAAGCTGCAATTCATCTGCCTGAAATTCCTTCGGCTCGCCCTTTTTATATTCCACCGGATATGGCTGCCATAAGCCGTCATAAGAAAAAAGCGAGATCCCCTCCGCCGACTTATGAAATTCCACAACATCACAAATGCCGGAAACGCCAAGCTCCGCTGACCTTATCCGCAAGCCTCTTGTAATTAGAAGATCGCCCCGTTTTTCCGTTTTTTCCGCGTCATGCGCAGTTTTATGAAAAATATGCCCGTCTATCGTGCGCTCATTTTCCGCCCACTGCTGCTCAATGTGAATCAATGCCCACTGACGCCTGCAAAACGCAAAATGCTGCAGGCCGGAAAGCATCAGATAATCGTCTTCTCCATACATTCCGCCCCTCCTGTCAGATCATGCGGATACACGTTACGCCCTCCGGCATTTCCGCTTCCACCTGCACATCATAATCCGCATAAGCGCGCGCGGGCTTTGAACGGTCTTTCCGCTGCACTTTCACTTTTTCAAACAGCTTAAATGACGGCGCATTTCCAAGCTCACTGTCATGCTTAAACACAATCAGTTCACGCACTGCCATATTTCCGCGCGCCGCAGAATGGTCATGCTCAAACATATTGATAATCGCCTCCCAGAGCAGCTGCAGATCCTCCTCGGAAAATCCTGTGACCTTTCTTGCCAGATTTGCGGAAACATACCCCTCCGTACGGTACAAGCCGTAAGGCACGATATATTTCCTGCCCATTTCCGTCCCTTTTCGCTCCGCGTCAGCTTCTGTCGTGATTGCGACTCTGGTGATCGTCACTTCCTGCGGGACAATCGGATCGATGGATTTTGCAAAGCCGAGCTGAACCGGCCCCCTGACCTGCCCGCAGTTCAGGTTATCCTTTACAAACGTCGTCATAACCGCCCCGAATGTGCGGATATCATAAAAATTCCTGCACATGAAATCCCTGACTTCCAGATCCGGATTCTCATTATTTTTCCTTTTTTCTTTTATATTCCTGGAAGATACGCCCGTTTCTTCATACGCGCGCGCATCGCTGCGGTTTAACGGCACATTTTCTTTGATATAAATGCCGTAATTTTCCGCGTCTTCCTTTACCGTTTCCACATAATTGCGGATCTTCCGTTTTAAGCACACATCCGTAACGATCCCCTGCCCCGTCTCCAGATCCATCCGCGGCATATTATCCGCATCCGGATCGCCATTCGGATTACCATTTTCCACATCAAACAATACGACAAAATCATACCTGTTTTTAATTGCCTCACTCATACCTGCTTCTCCTGTCCTTTCCTGATTTTTTCTTCATGGTTCCCAAACCGTTTCTGCGTCTGATGATAATAACCGATCATAAATACCCCCTGTTCCTCCAGAGAAAGCCGCCGCGGCAGTTCCTCATGCAGTTTCCCGAACAAGTCTCCCAGCTGCTTTTCCAGTGAAATCTGAAGCCCCTTTTTTTCCCGGGCCAGCACACGCATATGATGGTTCTTTAATCTCATCAGTCTTGGAAAGACAGCCGCAGGCGTAGTGCATGCCGCGTTGAAATACCTGTCCCTGATCGTCGCTTTCAGATCCGGATTTACCGCATCCTGAGCCTGCTCTAAAACAGCAAATATCCTCCCTAAAACATATGGCGCATTTTCTGTCTGTTCATTTAGTTCCATCGAATCTACAACCTCCTTTTGCAACGGGTAATTTTTAATCAGATACGCTTTGATCATGGCCGCCCTGTTGCGGTTGCGGCTTATATTTTTATCTGCGCGAATGCGGATCAAAAGATGTGAATATACCGCGGCGGGATACCTTGTATCCTGCAGAACCGCCCGCATCAGCGCTCCGACCAGCGCCGGCTGCGCCTGTTTTTTCGTTGCATTTTTATTAACGGTTTCATATAAGATATTTCCAATAGAAGGATACTGTTTCTTTTCAAAAGACGGGCTGACGATTTCCAGCCGCCGGTAATGCGCATTTATATTTCTTACCAGATTCCCAAACGTATCTTTATAAAAAAACCGCACAGAGATACGCGCCGCATTCGGAGACAGCCCAAGAATGCAAAATCCCGTTTCCGACTCTAATTCTGTTTCCTCATAACGGCATTTCCTTCCTTTTACAATCTGGTCCATGACCTCTAAGAGCTTTATTTCCATGCTTTCTTCGATATCGTCAAACATCAGTCCCATGAGATCCGCATATGCATCCTCCGCATTTTCCGCCCAAAACAAAACCGTCGTATCGCCCATGATCCGATAATGTTCTCTGTGGGAAAGCAGATAATTGAGCGCATTCCCATACGCGCTTACCGCATATTCCGATACCGGCGCATTCTCCCCCTGCGTTTTTCCATACGATTCAAACGCAGGCGCGTTAAAAGACACCAGCGACGCTCCGCTCGACTGCGCGCCCCTCAGACCTTTTATAAGCATATGCAGCCTGGCAACCGGCGCGTGTTTTCCGGTCACAAGGCAAAACCCCTCTTCCCCCTGCAGGGACTGCCTGTAATACGCTTCCCATGCATCGCAGATCCCACTGCTCTCCAGCATCATTTCTCCCGTCTCAAAGGAGCGGAACACAAGATTGGCCGCCGCGAGCAGCCCTTCCAGATCTACCGTTATCTCCTCCTTTTTCTCCGCAAAATCCCACGTCTGAAAAAAACGGCAGATACTTTTTGCATAACTGTCCTCCATGCCGTTTAAAAGCTCCAAATGCAGCTGTGCCGCAGCCGCAAAACACTGGCGCGCATTTTTTTCCGCTTTTTCATTATCCTGCGCCCGTTCCGTTTCTTTCCATGCGCCAAGCAGATATTTCGCATTATCGCACATAAAATTGGGCGAAATATTGCTCGAACGCGCTTTTTGCGCCGGAACCTTTTCTATCACAGGCACAAGCGCCTTTTTTTTGCCGCGCATTTCTTCCTTTTGCAGATTCATGATATTCCGCAGCCTGCCCTGTCCGTCAATCGTCAGCGCATAAGACGTCTTTGCGCCGCACCAGCCCTCCGCGTCCAGCTTCCCCTGCCTGCGCAGTTCTTCGCCATATTTTGTTAATGACTGTAAAATCATCGGCACACCTCACAATCCGTCAGATCCAGCACGCCATTCTTTAGTATCGCATGAAAAAACATGGGCTGTATCCTGCCCTCGGCGCTGTAATCCATATCGTATAAAAGATACCCCAGATCTTTTTCTCCCTGATAAGCGGTTCGGATCTCCTCTTTCCTGTCCCAGAGCCGAAAGTTCACAGGGAACTCCCGAACGCCAAAATAAGGCTGATGATAGCACTGCCCCTTTTTTAACCGCCGCTTTAACATTTCCTGAAACTTTCCCGCATTATCTGTCTCATTTGCCCCCTCTACGATATCAAAATGGGCTTCAATAATGTAACGCACATCCTTCAGCACAAGCGATGCGCGCTGTTGTATCTCATTTGCGGCGCAGATACAAAGATCCGCACTCCCGCTGCGCATGGCCGTCCTCGCAGCGTTCGCGTTCAGCTTCGCTTTTACTTCATTTCTTCGGATATTCGTCATCTTTATCGGATTGCAGACATATATTTTATCAATCGTATACCGCATACCCGGATGCCAGAATATCGCTTCCAAAATCCCGCGCGCGGCAGACGGCGTCATACATTCATATGACACTCTTTCTACCTTAAGTTCCGGACGGTTAAAAGCAGCATAATCGCCCCACACTTCTGCCATAATCGCCATAAACTCCCTCCCTTCTGCAAATATCATATCAAATTATCCATGAATGTCGATAAATACTTCTTATAAAAACCAACACGCTCCGTCCTCACTCCCGCACAGCCCTGTTTTCCTTTCATAAAGGCGCATATCCTGCAAAACCGCTATCCCATCCGCCACCTCATATATGCTCCCATTCCGCAGCAGTTTTTCATATTCCGTCTCATAGATGTCCACCGCATATGCGTTCAGTTTCCGCATGATATACCGGAAATTTTCCCGTTCCCTTACGCAGGCGTCCAGTGCATCCAGCAGCTGTTCCCCTTCTTTATCCGTTGGAACAAAAGCGGTCTTTCTGTTTTTGTCATCGATCAAACGAAATGCTTCATCTGCTTTCCGAAACGGCATGACAACGCCGTCCATCTCCCGCTCAAAACCTGCGATTATATTTTTGCTGTCCAGATACGCCGCGTCCAACCCCTGCAATGTCTGAAAATAATAACGGACGGCGTCAGGCATATCATAAGCGCCATATTTCTCCAGCGTTTCTTCCAATATGCTGATATTTTTCTCAAACGCCCGATACTTTTCCTGCAGCCCAAACACATACACAAAGCTTTCTTCCGGGCTGCGGTTTCCTTCCCGGTTGCATCTCCCGCCCGCCTGTATGATGGAATCCAATCCCGCCTTTTCGCGGTAAACGACCGGAAAATCCAGATCCACACCCGCTTCTACCAGCGACGTCGCCACGACGCGGCAGATTTCCCCCGCTTTTAACCGCTCTTTGATCTGTACGATTGCCTGCCTGCGGTCTTTTGGCGTCATATAAGTAGATAAATGGAACGTCCCTTCCGCCGGAAGCATCCGGTATAGTTCCTGCGCCGTTTTTCTCCTGTTTACGACCACAAGCGCCTGACGCGCAGCCTGTACCCGCCCCGCCAGTTCCTCCGGCGCCGCGTTTCCATAATTTATGTACTGTACGCGCCGCAGCTTCTGAAACAGCGCTTCATAATCCCCGCAGATTTCCGTCACAGGCAATGGCGCAAACAGACGTTCCAGCGCAGGCTGCGTAGCTGTGCATAAAACGGCCGTCACATGATACCCCGTCACAAGCGCCCGTATAGCCTCCACACATGGCTTTAAATATGGGAGCGGCATCATTTGGGCTTCATCAAAAATAACAACGCTGTTTGCGATATTATGCAGCTTCCTGCAGACAGATACCCGCGAAGAATACAGCGACTCAAAAAACTGCACCGCTGTCGTTATGATCAAAGGCGCATCCCAGTTTTCCGCCGACAACTGATGAAGCTCCGTTTCGTCCAGTGAAACGTTGCTGTGATGCTCCACCACATTTTTATCGCCCAATATATGACGGAACACCGCTGCATTTTGTTCAATGATACTCGTATAAGGGATCACATAAATTACCCGGTCCAGCTTTCTTTCACAGGCATGGCGCAATGCAAACGCCAGAGAGGAAACGGTTTTTCCGCCTCCCGTCGGCACTGTCAGCGTATAAAGTCCCTGTTTTCCGGAACCCGCTTTGATACAATCCTCCAAAATTCCTGCCCGGACGCCGTTCAGACTGGCTCTCTCTGTATTCTTCCGCCAGGGGGCGACATACGCCAGCAGCCTTTCATACAATGCCTCAACCGGGTCATAGCCATCGCGCATAACGCCGCCCTGCCGCATAAAATATTCCGTATCCAAGAAATCCGCGTCCGTAAGCGCGGAAAACAGCAGCCTTGTAAAAAATGCATGCGCAAACCCCGTTAACTTCGGCTCCTCTATCTTTTCCAACGCAATTTCATCTCGAAAAGCAGTATAATCTTCTAATTTTCGCCGATTTACCCGCGCTTTTAAGTTGGAATCGGACGTATCCATTCCGTTCGGCAGCCCGCCATGATGCCCTGCAACAGCAAATGACGCGGCAAGCATTCTTTTTTCAAACAGCTCCTTTGCGCCCGCCGTCGAATGGTCTACCGATATCGCAGCATCTTCCCTGATTTTTTTCTGGAACTTCTCCGCATATTTCCCAATGTCATGCGCCAGCCCCGTCATATAGGCATACCGCCCGATATCCGTATCCGCCCCGTCCGGCGCAAAGCGCCGGCAGAACTGTTCCGTCAGACGCGCAACCCGTTCCAGATGGTCTTCCAGCGGCTGTTCTTTTGCTTTTTGTCCAGTTTCAAAATCAAATTTGTGCGCAATTGCTTTTTCTTTCATCACTCTTTAAAACCCACTCCCGCCATCAGGCAATTATAATTTCGTAAGATGCCTCAAACGTCTCTCCCGGAGCCAGCTCATTCCCCCACTCACGTTCCTCCAGCGTCCCCTCAAAACGCTCGTGGTCAGCCCTGCCATACCACGGCTCAATGCACACAAACGGAGCCTGTTTTTTCGGCGGCGACCAGACGCCAAAAAGCGGCGCGTCAAAAGCCACCGTCAAATATGCCTTTCCCTCCGGATCCAGCAACGACACGCGCTGCGCCTGATGATTTTCGATAATGAGCGCGTCGTCGTCAAACAGGTTTTCCGCAATCGGCAGCTTTCCATTTTCCAGCGGATAATCATGATATCGATCCGTAACGCCGCCTTTCCCAAGCACATGGCTCGTAATCTTTTCCGCCGCGTCAAACGCCAGCGCATAATCCGCCTGGCGTTCCCCTTCTTTCAATGGGCAGTTAAACGCCGGATGCCCGCCGATGGAAAAATACAGCGGCGTCTCCGCCGGGTTTTTCACGCGCCAGCCGACCGTAACGCTGCGTCCCGCGAGCCGATAATACAGTTCCAGACAAAAAGCGAACGGATACTTCTCCCTCGTTTCCTCCGTATCCGAAAGTCCAAATGCGATACTGTCCTCCGACCGGGAAAGCAGGGTAAACTCCATGTCGCGCGCAAAGCCATGCTGCGGCAGGGAATACGTTTTCCCGCCATAGCGCATTTCATTGTTCCGGTAAGCCCCAACCACCGGGAAAAGCGCCGGCGATGTGCGCTTCCAATAAGCCGGATCTGCGCACCACATATACTCCGTCTGCGTCCGATTGTCCTTCAGCGAGACCAGTTCCGCGCCATGAGAATTGATTTCAATCGTAAGTTCCTGATTTTCCAACGTATATACTGCCATAATATCCCTCCATATTTTTTCAAATAATATTAAGTACGATCCTGAAATTTCTAATTTTTTCGCCATTTTCGTTAACTCATCCGCCCGCCTCCATTCTATGCAACATTTTAATCTCTATAAACGCCTGATGTTTTTGTTTACAATATAATAGCTGCCGCTTCACGGATTTTCATCCGTTAAAACGGCAGCCCTTATATATTTATTTATATATTATTTTACACGTATACCGTGGCAAACTGCTTTATCTGGCTTTGATAACGACCCGTAACTCCCCCACAAACCGCCTTTTTCTTTATTAAAAGTTGTCTGTCCATTAAAATAACTGCTGCCTGTAGCATTCCGATTCACGCTTCCACCAGCCACTATACATAAATCTTTATAATCCTTCGGATAAGCAATCGTCACTTTTATGCTTTTCTTTTGAGACTCCTGAAACCAGCCCGTGCCATCAGAAGTGGTATATTTCTTTGTATTGGCATATTTCCATTTTCCGGTTTTCACGGTCACGTTATAACTGTTCTTTACTTCCAGGCACTCCCCTGTCTGATAATCAACAGCAGTAAAATAAAGCTCTGTGCCCCAAGCGATATCCGGAGAACCCATAGCCTCATTATACCCGCCAAAAGCAACCGCACGATCAATCTCCGTCTGTGTGAGCTTGTCAGCCGGAAGATTATATTCCAGGGTAAATGTCACTTTATTTTTCTTACTGCCCTTCGTTTTCTTGAAATTCTTCAGGGTGATTGTACCTGATTTCGTTATGGATGTTTCACCCTCGTTTTCCCCTTCTTCCAGATATTGCCCATAAGCATATGTACATGTCACTGTCTTATTATTTTTCAAATCCCATTTCATTGGGATCTTCGACATGACAGGCGTGGACTTTGTAACCGTAATCGTAACGTCTTTCGTCGCCTTTTTATACGCTTTCGTCGCCTTTGCTGTCACCCTGATCTTATATGTCCCGCAAGGCAGGCCTTTTTTAATCGTGACTACACCGTCCTTGTCAACGCTTATGTAATTTTTCCCTTTCAACACTTTGTAGCTGAGCGCTGTTTTTGCGGATGCTCCAATTTTAAATTTTTTCTGCGCCATCCTGACTGTGTTCTGTTTGTAAGTCTTGCTTGCCGTCTTGACTGTGATCTTCTGGCTCTTTGCTGCTGTTTTCTTTTCTGCCTTCGCATTGTCTGTGTCTGTCGTCGTATCGGCAATATCATCCGCCACCGTTTCAGCCTTAACAGCTATTTCAGAGGCCGGAAAAATACCCCCCCCCTAAAAACATCGCGCTGCACAGGCCAATCACCGAGACACGCAACAGCCCCTTTCTGAATGTCTCCACATTCCATTTCATTGATTTCCTCATGTTTGAAATCCTCCTTTTTATTTTTGCAGATTCTGACAATTTCTGCTCGTTTAATTATAAAATACTCATACGGCAGTGTCAATGTTTTTTGCCGGAAACCTGCGCCACCGGACATTTTATATTTTCTTTGTTGTATCCCGCCATCCCCGGTGATATAATAAAAACAGAATTTTTTAAACAGAGGTGTTTTCATGAAAAAAAGACTTTATTCCTTTCTTACGGTTGTCTGCGTTTTCGCCGTTTCGCTCTCGGCCGCCTTTTATTACGTCCACGCAAAAGAAAATCCGGGCGCATACAAATATGTCGCTTTCGGCGACAGCATTGCGGCGGGCTACGGGCTAAACAACTATGCGGCTGACCAGACGTCCGCGCCCGCTGACAGTTATCAGGCATTAACCGGCAATTTCCTGAAAACGTCCGCCATCAATTATGCGGTCAGCGGGACAGACAGTGAAGACTGCATCGAGCTGTTGGAATCGGGCAAAGCCGACGCGGATCTCGCCAATGCGGACGTTATTACTGTTTCCATCGGATCGAACGACCTGCTTTTGCCGTTTATCCAGATCGTCATGGATTATTATGGAATTGACGCTTCTGACCTGCCGGACATGAGCGGGCAGTCCGTCCTGCCGGAAATTGATTTTTCCGCCGCAGCCGCTTTATATGAACAGGCTTCCGGGCTGATCAGCGAACTGTCCGACAACGCGCTGCTCCATGCGCAGGCAAACGCATTTCCGGAAAAATTTGCGCATATCCTTGCCCTGTTTCGGGAAAAAGCGCCGCACGCGGAAATCTACGTCACAAACATCTATAATCCGTTTGTCAAGGTTCCCATCATCGGCGCGCTTGCGGAAACTTATATTGCGGAGATCAACCGCGCGTTTTCCGCTTCGGCAAAAGAATATACGCTGGTGGACGTTTACACGCCATTTGAAAAGGGGACGCTTACGAATGTAAACATCAACCTGTCGAACCCATCCGGCATCCGGCTCGACCCGCACCCTTCCAAAGAAGGGCATCAGGCGATCGCAGACCTGATCATCCGCGCGCTGAAAAACAACCATGCGCCCGCAGCCGCCTCCATCCAGTCTATGACAAGCGGCAGCAAATATAGGCTAACAGTAAAAATCAAGCCTGTGAAAAACGCCGATGGTTATCAGATCCGTTTTGCGGCTTCCAAAAAGGGAACGTACCGCACGCTTGCCACAACCGCCAAAACAACTTTTCGCAGCAATTCCAAACTGCTGAAATCAAAGAAAACCTATTACATTACCGTTCGGGATTATAAAAAGATCAATGGCGTTACCTATTATGGCAAGACAAGCGCGATCAAGAAAATCCGGATTCATTAGTTAAAATATGCATGACCGTAAAAAGGAAGGCAAGATTTACATCTGCCTTCCTTTTTCAGAGCCAAAAGCCTTTATTGGCTTTTGACATTACAGGTAACCACCCTGTAAAAATAAATTAGGATACGATTGAACGCCTGAACCTATTATATATCAATAAGCTGCCCATGTCAATCCGCAAGGCTTGCTACACCAGATGTCTCACAACGTTAAATGTTTTACTATTTTTCTATCTGGTTGCGGATCTGCTGCATCCGGTAATCCAGCCTCGCGCTTTCTTCCGCGCACTGTTTCAGCTCCGTTGCGATCTGATCTGAATTTTCCAGATCTTTCTTGTAGCGGAGCTTATGCTCCAGGCTCGCCCAAAAATCCATCGCGATCGTCCGGAACTGCACCTCCACTTTCATGTGCTTCTTCTCATCCGACAAAAAGATCGGCACGTCCACGATCAGATGCAGGCTGCGGTAGCCGTTCTCCTTCGGCTTTGCGATATAATCCTTTTTATTGATCAGGATAATGTCGTCCTGCTGGATCAGGTAATCCGCCAGCAGATAAATATCCTCCGGAAAAGAACAGATCACCCTTATGCCCGCAATGTCAAACATATTATTTTCTATATTTTCAAGCGTCACGTCAAACCCTTTCCGCCTGCATTTTTCAATAATGCCCGCCGGGCTTTTGAGCCTTGTTTTTATTGACTCAAACGGATTATGGTCATACGTCAGCGAAAATTCCTCATTCAGCACTTTTAATTTTGTCTCCACTTCCATCAGCGCGCAGCGGTACTGCATCATCAGCTCAATAAACGGCGCAGCCTGCTCCAACATTTCTTTCGCGCTCTGCTCGTCAAACACATTTCCAAATTTTAACTGTTCCATTTAATTCCCCTTTATACTCATTTGATCCATATCTGTTTTTCCATCCGCAAGGCGCGGGCGGATTCAAAACCTGCGCAGCTGGTCTGTCCCGTCGTCCACCGTATTTTCAATCGCGCGGATCACAACCTCATAGCTGTAATCCTCATTCACCTTAACCGTCACGCGGTCTCCAACCTTATGCCCCAGCACCGCTTTCCCGATCGGGGAATCAATGCTGATCATGCCCTTCAAGGAATTTCCGCGCACTGTCGTCACAAGCTTAAAAGTTTCCGTTTCGTCATCTTCTTCAAAATAAACCGTCACCGTATTGTCCAGACCGACTTCATCCGCCCTCGATCTGTCCTCTACGATCTGCGCCGTTTTTATCATTTTTTCCAGGTAACGGATCCTGCTTTCATTCTGATTTTTGTCGCGCTTTGCCGCATGGTATTCAAAATTTTCGCTCAGGTCGCCCTGCGCACGCGCCTCTTTCACCGCTTCTAACGCCTGCCTGCGCACGACCAGCTTACGGTATTCGATCTCCTCTTCCATGCGCGCAATATCTTTTTTCGTCATTTTATCATACATGAAAATACCCCCTTTTCCGGTGTTCTGATTTTTCCGGCATTCATTATAACACCATCTTTCGGGAAAGACAATGTATCTTTTTCCGTACAAGGGTTGACAAATACGGCTCCGCGCCTGTATACTGCAATCGTCTATTTATGTATGAACGCAGAGCTTAAAATTTTCTATCGTATCGTATTCATTTTTCTATTTATTCTGACGAATGACCGGAATCGTGAAAATCCCTTATGTCGATATGCAATTTAACCTCTGGCAAGATTGAGCAATCTGTAAAATCCGCATTTTTCAGGCAACCGGCAAATGGGCTGCAGACCATTTTGTCCAGGCGTCTGACATGCAGGCATTTTGCCGCAAAGCGGCGCTGACGCTCTATCATGTAAATAGGCAATCACACTATCATAAAGGAGACAATTTATATGAAAAAAATCTTAACATTATTTCTCGCATTTGCAATTTTACTTTCCACGCCTCTCACGCCAAAAGCCGCAGCGGGCATATCCACCGGCAAAGTCGTCTTAAAGGTCGGACAGACAAAAACCATCCGCGTATCCGGCGCAAAAAAGAAGGTTTCCTTCCGGATGTCCGGCAGCGCTGTAAAAATCGTCCGCAAGGCGCAGAAAGCCTGCCGCGTAAAAGCGGTCAAAACCGGCAAATCCGTACTGACAGCTTCCGCTGACGGAAAAAAATTAAAATGTTCCATCACTGTCAAAGAAACGGAACTGCCGATGAATAAAAACATCGACATCCGCTATGAAACCTTAAGCGACACACAGCTTCTTGCTTACATCACAAACAACAATAAAATGGATGTAGATTTCAGCTGCAAATTTATTTTGTATAAGGACGGAAATGCCGTCGACGACGACCTTTATTACAACTATTGCCTGGGCGCGGGCGCTACAACGGCTGTAATTGTAGAAACGTCCCCGGAAAAAGCATTTGACTCCGCCAAAGCTACTTCCCTGAACACCAAAAAATCCCATTATAAGCATTTTGCCAATGCCTATAAAATGGAATACCGGCAGTCTGACGACCTGACGGAATGCACCTTTACCATAAACTGCCTCAAAAGCGTAGACACTTCCGAGGGATGCATCGTAATGTACGACGCCGACGACAACCCGATCATGACAAAAACGTTAAACGTACTGAACCTTGACAGGAATGCAGGCGACATTTCCGTCGTCACAAAGAGCTATCCGGATGAATATAAGACCATCGGATTTGACCACTGCAGACTGTATCTTGACCACGCATATCTCTACAACTACTAATGCGCCGGTGTCCTTGAGATAAAACAGGAAACCGGATCGGGGCTGCCGCGTTAAGAAACGTTCACGCGGCAGCCCCAATATTATTCCAGATTCAGATGCCTGCTTATCACGCGCCTGCTTATGCCATACAGCGCAATACACAGCGCAGCCTCTATAAAATACACGCCTCCGATCAGCCCATCCAGCGCTTTTTCAACAGCCATATTCGAAACGCCGATGACACACGCCACGCAAAAAACTGCCTGGACAATCTGCCCGATAAAATAAAACGCGATCGAAGCCACAAGCCCTAAAATGCCTTTATTGGCATTAGAAAGCTGCCCGACAGAAAAACCGGCAAAAAACAACAGCAGAATGTACAGGGAAGCCAACAGCATTCCCCCGGCCAACAGGGCGCTGTATTTTGCAAAAATATTCCCGCCATGCGCCTGCCCGATACAGATAACATCCGCCAGAAGTTCCGCAAACTCCTGGAAACCTCCCAGGAAAATCACACCAAGCGCAGACAGCGATAACAGCGCCAAAAAAATCACAGCCACCAGCCAGCCAAAAGACGTCACGAGCTTTGCATGGAAAATCTGCACGCTGCTCATCGGCAGGGTATGGGTCAGATATCCCTGTTCGGAAAACATACTGCGGTAAAACCGGAAACACAGATAAACTACCGCGCCAAACAGCGCCATCAGCAGCGCCAATATATACACCACAGAAAATATTCCCAAAAGCAGCCTTCCCGCCTGCGGCGTTTCGCCTCTCCAGTTTCTGAGCACAGCAATCAGTACGCCCTCAATCGCCGTCACAGCGACAAGCGCCGCGCATAAAAGCAGCATGATTTTTCCGGACGCCTTCGCTTCATATTTCATAAATTTCCCTAACATTTGAATACCTCCCTGAAAAGTGTGTCTATGGATTTTCCTTCCTTCATACGAACGTCGTCAACGGATTCCTGAAGGACGATCCCGCCGTCTTTTATAAAGATCACTTCATCCAGTATGTTTTCAATATCCGCGATCAAATGCGTAGAAATAAGAATGCTCGCGGAAGGCTCATAATTTGTGATGATCGTATTTAAAATAAAATCCCTTGCCGCCGGATCTACGCCCGCGATCGGCTCGTCTAAAATATAAAGCTGCGCCCGCCTGCTCATGACCAGCACGAGCTGCACCTTTTCTTTCGTGCCTTTGGACATCGTTTTTAATTTATCCTCCGGCCGGATCTGCAGCCTCGAAAGCATACCGTACGCCACATCCGCATCAAAATCCTCATAAAATGCGCGGAAAAAATCGATCACATCGCTGACCCGCTCATTCATATTCAGATACGTATGGTCCGGCAGGTACGAGATATGGCTTTTGCTCTCCACGCCAACCGGCTTTCCCTGAAACAAAATGCTTCCCGTATCCGGCACAAGCAGCCCGTTGATCAGTTTGATCAATGTCGTCTTCCCGCTCCCGTTTGGCCCGAGCAGCCCGATAATGCGCCCGCTCTCCAGCGCCATATTTAACTGTGCAAGCGCGGTCTTCTGGCCAAACCGCTTGCTGACGTCTTTACATTCTAATAATGTTCCCATGATTCCTCCCCTTTCATCAATTCCCGCATGAACGCCAGTATTTCCGTTTCGGTAAATCCAAGCCGCTTCATGCGCGCGGCAAACCGGTCTGTCTCTTCCCGCGCAATTTTTATGCGCAGCTCGCCGATGGTGTCTTCATCCTCTGTTATAAAACGCCCGCTTGTGCGTTTTGTGTAAACAAGCCCCATCTGCTCTAACTGCGCAAACGCCCGCTGCATCGTATTGGGATTCACCGCCGCCTCCGCCGCCAGCTCGCGAACCGAAGGCAGACGCTCCCCCGGCCGGTAACGCCCGGAAACAATGTCCATTTGTATCCGCTCCACGAGCTGGGCAAAAACCGGCCGGTCAGAATCCAGATCCCATGGCATGTGTCATCACCTTCCTTTATAACACTGTATTACTGTATTGTTGTGTTAAGTGAATAATACAATAATACAGGCAAAATGTCAACTGTTTTTTTATACAAAAAAAAGAGGGAATGCCCGAACAAAGGCAAACCCTCTCCCATCTCTGTCCATCTTACTGGACAGAAACCACCTGATAATCTTTTTCTTCCACTGTTTTCTTCAACACCTCATCCGGCACATCCGCATTCAGCTTTACGACTGCCGTTCCCGCCTCGTGGCTGACGACCGCCTCGTCTACCTGCGCAAGCGCTTCCAGCGCTTTTTTTACTGTCGCCTCGCAGTGTCCGCACATCATGCCTTCGATTTTTAATGTCTTTTCCATTTCTTTTTCCTCCGCTTTCTTTTTTGTCTTTATTTTTCTTTTTTTATCCCTGCCCGCGTCATGGATATTTACCAGATTCAGGCGCAGCGCATTTGTCACAACGCAGAAGCTTGATAAGCTCATTGCCGCCGCGCCAAACATCGGGTTTAACTGCCAGCCAAAAACCGGAATCCATATCCCTGCGGCAAGTGGGATGCCGATAATATTATAAATAAACGCCCAGAACAGGTTCTCATGGATATTTGTAAGCGCCGCGCGGCTTAAACGGATCGCCGCCGGAACGTCGCTCAGGCGGCTTTTCATCAGCACGACGTCCGCCGCGTCAATCGCGATATCCGTTCCCGCGCCGATCGCAATGCCGATGTCCGCGCGCGTCAGGGCCGGCGCATCATTCATGCCGTCCCCGACCATCGCCACCTTGCCCTGCTTTTTCAGCGAACGGATCACCTGCTCCTTTCCGTCAGGCAGCACGCCCGCAATCACCTCGTCCACGCCCGCCTGCCTGCCGATCGCTTTTGCCGTCCGCTCATTGTCGCCAGTCAGCATAACCACCCGGACGCCCATGTTCTGCAATTCTCTCACAGCCTGCGGGCTGTCCTCCTTTATCACGTCCGCAACGGCAATCATGCCTGCCGCCTTCCCATCCTTTGCAAAAAACAGCGGCGTTTTCCCTTCTTCGGCAAACTGCTCCGCGCGCTTTATCATAACGTCCGGAATTTTCGCATATCTGCTGATAAACGCCAGATTTCCGCCCGCCAACGGCGCATTTTCAAATACCGCCGCCAGCCCGTTTCCCGGATATGCCTGAAAATCCGACACTTCCGCCGTCCTGACCTGATGCGCGGACGCATACTCTACGACTGCGCCCGCCAACGGATGCTCGCTTTTTTTCTCCAGCGCGTTTGCCCAGAGCAGCAGATCCGCTTCCGCAACGCCATCGGCGGCAAATACGTCCGTTACTTTTGGCGCGCCTTTTGTGACCGTCCCGGTCTTATCCAGCGCAACGATCGCCGTTTTCCCGGTTTCCTCCAGAGAAACCGCCGTCTTAAACATAATGCCGTTTTTTGCGCCCACGCCGTTTCCGACCATGATCGCGACCGGCGTCGCCAGCCCAAGCGCGCAGGGGCAGCTGATCACAAGCACAGAAATCCCGCGCGCCAGCGCAAACCCCAAAGACCGGCCCGCCAACAGCCAGACGCAAAAGGTGACAACCGAAATGGCGATCACCGCAGGCACAAATACGCCGGACACTTTGTCCGCCACTTTTGCGATCGGGGCTTTCGTCGCCGCGGCGTCACCCACCATGCGGATGATCTGGGAAAGCGTCGTGTCCTCTCCCACTCTTGTCGCTTCGCATTTCAGATACCCCGACTGGTTGAGCGTCGCCGCCGAAACCGCATCGCCCGCCGCCTTGTCAGACGGGATGCTCTCACCGGTCAGAGCCGCCTCATTGACCGCGCTGTTCCCTTCAAGGACAACGCCGTCCACCGGAATCTGAGCGCCGGGGCGCACGAGAAAAATATCCCCGATACGCACCTGGCCAATCGGCGTCTCCGTTTCCTGCCCGTCCTTTAAGACGACCGCCGTTTTCGGCGCAAGCCGCATCAGCCCTTTGAGCGCATCGGTCGTCCTGCCCTTCGAGCGCGCCTCCAGCATTTTCCCGACGGTGATCAGCGTCAGGATCGTCCCGGACGATTCAAAATAAAATTCATGCATATACGACATGACCGCCGCATGGTCGCCCCGCATAACAGCGTCCGTCATGGCAAAGAGCGCATATGTGCTGTAAACAAACGCCGCGCCCGCGCCGAGCGCCACAAGCGTATCCATGTTTGGCGCCCTGTGCCAGAGGCTCTTAAAGCCGCTGACAAAAAACTTCTGGTTGACGACCATAATGGCAATTGTCAAAAGCATCTGCAGCAGTCCCATCGCCACATGGTTATCCGCCAAAACCGCCGGGAGCGGCCAGCCCCACATCATATGCCCCATGGAAAGGTACATCAATACCGCCAAAAACCCGAGGGAGACTGCCAGTCTCCGTTTCAATAACGGCGTTTCGCGGTCTGCAAGCAGGTCGTCAGCCTGCGGCGCAGCCTGTGCTTCCGACGCGCCTTTTTTTGACGCGCCATAGCCCGCATCCTCCACCGCTTTTATGACCGACGCCGCGCTTGCCGTCCCCTCCACGCCCATTGTGTTTGTCAAAAGGCTGACCGAACAGGACGTAACGCCCGCCACCTTGGACACCGCCTTCTCCACGCGCGCGCTGCACGCCGCGCAGCTCATCCCAGTTACTGTATACTGTTCCATAACCGCTCCTTTTTTACCGCACTGTGATGCCGGAAACCGTAAACCCCGCCCGCTCCACTGCCTGCGTCAGTTCCTCATCCGATACCATACGCTCCATAGAAACGACCGCCATATGCTTTTTCAGGTTTACCTTTCCCGCCGCGCCTTCGATCTGATTGATCTGCGTTTCTACGCTGTTTTTGCAATGCGCACAGTGCATGCCTTCTATTTGAATTATTTTTTTTGCTGTAATCTCGCCATTTAGCCGTTTTTTCTCCGCCTTTTCCCCGCAGCCCCCGCCGCAGCAGCCGCCTTCCCCTTTTAAATGCCGGATGCTTTCCTTAGAAGCAAAATAAATGGCAACAGCCAGAATTGCCAGTACAATGATTGTTCCCATATGCAGCCCCCTTTTATACCCATTTACTTCATCAGCTTCTGCAAAACGTTTACAAGCTCGTCTACCGTTTCTTCCTTTCCGTCAAGGATATCCCTCGTCACGCAGGTCTTGATATGGTTTGCAAGCAATGCTTTATTAAAGCTGTTTAACGCGCCGCTTACGGCCGCTACCTGCATCAGGATATCCGTACAGTAGGCATTCTTTTCCACCATGCCCCGTATCCCGCGAACCTGCCCCTCAATGCGGTTCAAACGGGAAATAAGATCCCGGTATTCCTCCGGCGGACGTTCTTTTGTTTTTTCCGCGCAACCGCATGTTCCATCTTTTTCCATATACGCATCTCCCTTCTTAAAGGCATTATATACCCTTTAGGGGTATAATGCAAGCGTTTTTTCTTCTGATATTCCGTAAAGCACGTCCGTAAATCCTCCGTTATGATAGAGCGGACGTTTTTACCGGGCGAAGACGCCATTGTCCGGAGACTTAAAAAAGGGTTTGGGGATGTGAGTCCGAATGAAAAAGGAGCGCCGAAGCGCCCCATTTCCTAAACCCTCTTGCAAAATTCGCAATGTTGGTTTATAATCATCATAGAAGCCGAAGGATATTGCACGTCCGACGGTTGTTCAGCCGGAAACAATAATCAGTTTTAAATTCAAACGGATTACAGGCTATCCTCTATTGCAGTAGAAGATAGCCTTTTCCGTTACTTGCGGTTGTGTTTATTGTCTAAGTATGTTAATGCTGCAAAAATAACTAACAGCAACGTAAGTATCTCAAGTGTGTTCATACCGACCTCCTTTCTGTTTCCGGAAAGGACAACCGCAGACTATCTCTACTTGCTCTAATCTGACTAAAAATACTATATCATATTCAATCAAATAATGCCATAAAAGTTTTATGATAAATCATTCTCCGCAAACTGCGCCATATACAGCCGGTAATACGCGCCCTTTTTCTCCATCAGCTCCCGCGGGCTGCCCTGCTCCAAAATACCGCCCTGATCAATGACAAAAATACGGTCCGCGTTCTGGATCGTAGAAAGCCTGTGCGCGATGACAAAACTCGTCCTGCCGGAGAGCAGCGCTTCGATGCCCTTTTGCACCTGCAGCTCCGTATGCGTGTCAATGCTTGACATCGCTTCATCCAGAATCAGGATCTTCGGCATGGAAATCATCGTCCGCGCAAACGCAAGCAGCTGCCGCTGCCCAATGGAAAGCCCCGCGCCGTTTTCCTTTAATTCCGTATCATAGCCATGCTCCAGTTTTATAATGAAATCATGCGCATGCACCGCCTTTGCCGCCGCAATCATTTCCTCCTCCGTCGCGTCCAGCCTGCCATACAGAATATTGTCCCGCACTGTGCCATGGAAGATAAAATTATCCTGCGTCATGACGCCCATCTGCCTGCGCAGGCTGTTCATGGAAACTTTTGTGACGTCATGCCCGTCTACCGTAATTACGCCTTCCTCGCTCTCATAAAACCGGCTGATCAGATTCACGATCGTCGTTTTCCCCGCGCCCGTCGGGCCGACCAGCGCAATCGTCTCCCCCGCCTTCACCTCAAAGCTTACGTCCTCCAACACTTTTGTTTCCGCGCTTGTCCCCCGGTCATACGTAAAACTCACGTGTGAAAACGCCACGTCCCCTTTTATGGACGGCAGCTCCGTCACGCCCTCGGCGTCCGTTATATCCGGCTGCGTGTCCAATATGTCAAAAATGCGCTCCGCCGCAGTTAAATTCGTCACAAGATTATTATAAAAATTACTCAGGTTTAAGATCGGGTTCCAGAACATATTAATATAACTCCCGAACGCAACCAGCAGGCCGACCGACACATGCTCCATTCCCAAAAAACGGATGCCTGCCAGATACAGCATCATCGCGCCAATGCCCCAGCACAGATCCACAATCGGGCCAAACAAATCCGCATAACGGCACGCGTCCTGGAACGCGGCGCAGTGTTCGCCTGCAAGCGCGGCAAAAACCGCGTCCGTCTCTTCCTGCGCGCTGAAACTCTGCACGACGCGGATCCCGGCGATATCCTCATGCACAAACGCCGTCAGGTTCGACGATTTCTTACGGTAGATCTGCCACCGTTTATGCGACGCTTTCTGGACAGACCAGATACCAAGCGCCATAAACGGGAGCGTACTCAGCGAAGCAAGCGCAAGCCGCCAGTCTTTTACCGCCATAATGACGACAACCCCCGCCACCGTAACAAACTCCGGAATCAGCGTTGTGACAGAATTGACAAATACGTCCTTTAACGCATTGACGTCCCCGATAATGCGCGCAAGCACTTTCCCCGACGGCCGGCTGTCAAAAAAGGAAAACGAAAGCGTCTGGATATGCTCGTACAGATCCTGCCGGATCTCTAACAAAATCCGGTTGGATACCACAGACATCAGATACATCCGCGCCTTTACAAGCAGCATAAACAGGGCATTCAGCGCAAGCGCCGCTATGCCGAGCCGCATAAGCCCCGGGAAATCCTTTCCCGCCACATAGGTATCGATTGCTTCCTCAATCAACAGCGGATTTACCAGCGAAATGCCAACCGTCGCCGCCATAATAAAAAGCACGCCGGCCACCGCCGTTTTATATGTAAATAAATATGCCAGCAGCCGTTTTAAAATTTTCTTCTTCCCGGCACTGTCCAGCTCTTCATCTTCCCGAAATGAATTAACCGCCATAAGCTCCTCCCTCCTTTCAACGGCAAACGTCGTTTATCCCGTCTGCCGCATATACGCGCCGTACTGCGCCTGGAACGTCTCATAATACAGCCCGCGTTTTGCAAGCAGCTCCTCATGCGTCCCCCGTTCCGCAATCCGTCCGTCCTTTAAATAAAGGATCTCATCCGCATGGCAGACCGCCGAGATGCGGTGCGCGATGATAATCCTTGTCGTATGGCGCAGCTTCTGGAGCATTGCCTCGATCTCCCGCTCTGTCTCCATATCCAGCGCGGACGTGGAATCGTCCAGGACAAGAACCGGACTCTGTTTTGCAAGCGCGCGCGCAATGCTGATACGCTGTTTCTGCCCGCCGGACAGCCCGACGCCGCGTTCCCCGATGACCGTCCCGTACTGTTCTTCCATGTTTTCGATAAAACCGCTGGCCTGCGCGCGTTTTGCGGCGCGGCGCACCTCTTTCACCGTCAGCGTGTCCCGCTGTCCCATTTTTATATTTTCCTCAATCGTGTCGGAAAACAAAAACACATCCTGCAATACCACGTTAATGCTGCCCCGAAGCTGTTTTTGCGTCAACATCCGCACATCCGTCCCGTCGAGCGTCACCGCGCCCTCATCGACGTCATAAAACCGCTGCAGCAAATACACGAGCGATGATTTTCCGGAACCTGTCGCGCCCATGACGCCAAGCGTTTTTCCTGCCGGAATATGGAAATCAATGTCCTGCAGAATCGGCTTTCCGTCAATGGAAAACGACACATGCGAAAACGACACATCCCCTTTCACCTCATCTAACACCAGCGCTTTTTCATGGTCTGCGATCTCCGGCGTTTCCGCAAAAATCGCATTTATTTTTTTATAGGAAGCGGCCGCCGCGGACAGGTCATTCGTCAGCCACCCCAGCATTTCCATCGGCCAGGTGCAGTTGCGGCTGTATTCAATAAAAGCCACAAGCGCGCCAAGCGTCAGGTTGCCGCGCATGACCGATACGCCGCCAAGCGCCGCCATGCATACCGGAAGCGCCTTCCCTGCAAAATTAAAATACGGATAATACCGCACCATCGCCTTCGACTGCGTGATATTTAATTTATAATACCGCTCATTATGGGAAAAAAATTTTTTCGACTCAAAAGATTCCCGCGCAAACGCCCGCACCGTCCGCACACCCGCAAGATTTTCTTCCGCCACTGTCGTAAGCGCCGCGTTTTCTTCGCTGATCTCCTCGTAAATCACATCCAGCTTCCGTTCCATCACGACAGCCAGGACTCCGCAGGCTGCCATCGTCCCCAGCGGGACAAGCGCAAGCCGCCAGCTGATCGAAAACATACAGTATAAAACGAGCGACACATGCAGCACAAGCTCGACTGAAAGCATACTGACATACCCGAGCGCATTCCAGATCCGGTCTACGTCGTCTTTCACGCGCGCCATCAACTCCCCGGTGTTCGCCTTATCAAAATAGCGCATGGAAAGCGTCTGGATATGGGCAAACAGCTCCCGCCGTATCCTTGTCCCGATCCTGGACGCCAATACGTCAAACGTGTATTCCTTAAAATAACCAAATATGCTGCGCCCCACGCCGACCAGGGCAATGCCCGCAAGCAGTTTCCCCAAAAGCTCCAATTTCCCCGCGATCACCACATCATCAATGATCCGCTGCGTTATCACAGGGTAAAGCATATCCAGCACAACCGCGCCCGCCATGCATCCGACCGCAAACAGATACGCATACCATTCCTGCGCAATATATTTTTTCAGCTTCATGTTCTGTCTCCCTTACTATTTTGCTGTTTCCACTATCATATGGGAATGTGCCGGTTACTCACATTTCCACTTCTCGTCCAGATATGGTTTTATCATATCACTGGAAATAATTTCAAAATCCTTATAATCTGCATTTTCCCGCAATCGGTATTTTGATAACTCAATCAGGCTGCTTTCTAAAATTTTCAAAACGCCATCTATCACACGTTTTGCCTTTTGCAAATAAAACGTCATCTGCCTTTTACCTTTCGCCGTATGCGCTGATTCATACAATACTTTATTAAACGCCTCTATATCCGCAGGATCTAAGAAAAAATATCCTTCTATCTTCGCGTCAATGTCATAGATTATCCACAAGTTCGCTGATTGCAATCTTGATCTGATCATCGATATATCCGCGCTTTTTGAGATTTGCCTCCAGCAGTTCCTCCTTGACAGGCATCTGTTGCCTTCATAACACCTCTTACTCTTTCGCTTTTTTACACGCGGTTTTTTCCACATCTTTTATCGTCTGCAGATAGGCTTCTTCAACAGGCGAAAGTGTCTGTACCTGATATTTTTGATATTCCTGCTTCGCTTTTTCAAGAGCCTGTGCATGGCTCACTGTTCCTGCATCCTCCAAAAGCGCTTCACCGGTAGAACTCAATATTTTGTCCAGATGTTTCACATAATCACTCATGTACATGGGGTTATGGCGAAGCGCCTGCACCTCCGCAAAATCGAAATATCCGGAAACGAGGCCATTCAGTATCTTCAACTCGTCTTCCGTCAGATAATTCTTAGCAATGCCAATATCCTTTGCTGTGGGAAAATCTCCCGAAAAAGTTGTCAGCCCCATAAATGGTTTATTTGCATCAGCACGTTCATATATTATTTCGGCAGCCGTATGACCATGTGCCGCATAGTGCAGCTTGTTTTGCACCATTTTAAAAAAGGCGACAGACTCCGCGCTTTTCGGATCATAGTCTACGCTTGTAGCATATAAATCAAGTACCTGTCGGTACATTACTTTTTCGGACGAGCGAATATCCCGAATACGGTCTAACAGCTCACGCCAATAATTTCCGCCGCCGAGATTCTTCAGTCGTTCATCATCCATCGCAAAGCCTTTGATCATATATTCCTTTAACCGTTCGGTTGCCCAACGACGGAAATGGGTTGCAATCATAGACTTCACACGATATCCGAGAGAAATGATCATGTCCAAATTGTAATATGGAATTTCTCTTGAAACCTGTCTGCTGCCTTCGGTACGAACCTGTCGGAATTTCCGACAGGTTGAACTCTCGTCCAATTCACCCTCTTCGTATATGTGCTGTATATGCTCTACGATATTAGTACGGGAGGATTGGAAGAGTTCCGCCATTTGCTGCTGCGTAAGCCAGACTGTCTCATCCACAAATCGAACATCGATTCTTGTGTCACCGTTCTCAGACTGATATATGACAATCTCACCCTGGCCTGCGTCCATCGGATTCTTTTTTTCGTCAACCATAACCCTCTTTTATCTCCATTCTTGTCTTACTCATTGTTGTGGACATAGCGTCCTTCATTCCATTGCGCTTTTTCCGCTCGCGACCCACTCGTCTAATTCGGAGCATTTGAATTTCCATTGCTTTCCTATCTTGTAAGCAGGAATGCCTTTGTCTTTTCTGATCCAATCACGAATGGTTCCTGGCTTGACCCCCAGATATTCTGCGGCTTCGTCAATGTTTATCCATTTATCGTTAGCAACATCTGCCATCTTTGCACCTCCGAACGAATTTCTTACAGTAAGTCATTATCTGTTATAGCAGACATCGGCGTGCTTTTCAATAGGTTTTCTATTATTTATTGTTGTTTCTTATCATTTTTAATCAATGCACACCCTCGTAACGTTACCCAAATCGTTACGAAATCGGACTTTTCGTTATCTGCGTATGCAAAATCAAAACGACTTCACACCCCTCGCCACCTAACGAGAGATAACCCGGCTGTCGGCAGGCAAAAAAACCGCCGCAGGAAACATTTTCCAAACGTTCCCTGCGGCGGTTTGCCATTATCATCACCAATCCATCACTGTTTCACAATCTTCGCCTGCCTGCCCAGGCCGCGCGACGGCAGCAGCTTTTTATATCTGCTGTACGCCTTCGCCGGAACCTTTACGGTTGCTTTTGCATATACGCCTTTAAATGCGTTCGCGCCCACCGTCTTTGTTGTCAGCTTCGTCGTCCCGACCGTGATCGTCTTTAATTTCCCGCATTTATAAAATGCATTTTTCCCAATCGATGTTATATTCGCCCCAATCGTCACCTTTTTCAGCGACTGATTGTTTTTAAATGCATTTGCCGCGACAGACGTCACTTTATATGTCACGCCGTCCAGCGTCACCGTCTTTGGTATCTGTACAGAAGACGCCTTTTTATCTGCAGGGGCTTTATAGGCGACCGTTCCGCCCTTTCCGCTTTCGGACGCTGCCTTCGTGACCTCATAAACAGCCTTTGAAGCCTTATCCTGAATCTTGTCGCCCTTTTCAAGCGCCTTCCGCTCCTCCTGCTTCACTGTAACAGAAATACGGGCGCGTTCTTCGCCACCGGACTTTGCAGTGATAACCGCCGACCCGCTGTTCTTACCTGTTACCACGCCGTCGTCTGTGATCTGCGCGACAGAATCATCCGAGGAGACATATTCCACCGCCTCAACCGGCCACAGGCTGAGTGTCTCTAAACCGTTTGACACATCGACCCTCAACTCCAGATTAACGGCCTCTCCGACTTTGATCGTATCTTTTCCTTTCAGGGAATATCCCCTGATAAAAGAATTTTGCACCTCTATTTTCTGCATGACGTCTGTCTGCGCATCCTGCATCGTCCCATCCAGTCCTCCTGGTTCAGAACAGAATGCCCCTGCAAGCGTGTTTGGATATTCTGCAGCCTCTGTATAAAAATCTCCCAAACCGACATAGGTGTATTTGGGATTGATCATACTGGTATAATGTCCCGTCACAGCCCCCGCGTTCCGGTTTACCCAGTCCTCTTTTTCTTCATACCACTGATTCATCCCACTGACCATGCTTGTTTCCCAATTATATGCCAGATCTTCCGCATAAGAACGCACGCCATTATATTGAACCGACCAGATTTCTTTCCCATTCAGGCGATTGTGCCCGGATGTAAAAAGAGAGCGGGCCAGTCCGCCCTCCATTGCCCGGATCCTCGCAATGCTCTCCAGGTCCGCAGACCACTGTACAGGGACATAGTCTCCCGGCTGCAATACGCGGGACGGTTCTCGCGGATCCGGCACATTTCCGGCGTCACAGGCTTCTTTGCGTATTTCATTGAGCCTGTCTAACGCCTCCTGCGCCTGACTGTAATAAGAACCATATACCCCCAGCATGGTACACCCCTCAGAAGCAGTCTCCACATCTGTTTCCAATACTTTTGCCGCCTTTTTTGCTGCGCTCTCCCTGATTGCAAAACTGCTGCCATACGCATAAGACGGCGCCCCTGCCAGTAATGTGACAGATAATGCCGCGCTAAGCAGCCCTGCGGTGACTCTCCTGATTTTTCCTGTTTTTCTACTCCTGTTCATTTTTTTCTCCTTTTGTTCATTTTCGCTCTTTTGGCGTCCGTAATAAAAAGATTTCCAAAGCTGCGTCAGCCCTGCCCAAACTGCCTGACGATCAGCAGTTTATCCCCGCGGCTCACCGTCTCTGCGCTCAACTGGTTCATCTGCATGATATCCGCGACTGTCGTATGGTTTTCTTTTGCGATATCCCACAGGCGGTCGCCCTCCTTTACGATATATCCCGCCACGCCCGGCTGGTTTTCATACGTTTCCATATCTTCCGGCACACGCGCCATCGTGTCGATCAGATCCATATGCCGGTTCTGGAACACGATCGCATCCAGCCCGATCACCGCTTTGATATCCGCCTGCGTATTGTCCGCCATTATGACCGTAAGCTGGTCAAGCTCGGCTGAAAGCTCGTACCTGTCCGAAGGCTGTATGCCCTCCGCTTCGATCTGCCGCGTAAACGGGACGATGCCCTCCGCAATGCCGACCGGCATATCATCGCTTGCGGCAATATAAAGCATCCGCACCTTTAAAATTCCTTCCGCTTCAATTCCGCCCGATACCATATGGCTGTCCTCTATGAACACTTCCCCCACGCTCGCGCAGAGCTGCAGGATCTCCGTCTGCTGGTTTTCAAGCGCGATCTGGTCCGCCACCTTAAACTTTGAATCATTCTTCACCAGCAGTCCCTGCAGATCCACCGGTTCGCGCGTGATCTGGATCTTATCGCGCAGCGAATACGCGTCCTCCAGAATCCGGTACTCTTCCTCACTCCATACGCGCAGATAAAAATCAAGCGTTCCCTCAAGCAGAAGCAGCCGCGATTCACCGTCCTCGTCTTCCTGCGGGGTCACTTCGATCTGCGCCTGCAGCAGGTCGAGCTTAAACAGCATATCCGCTTCACACGCGCTGCACGGCAGCTTTTCATGCAGTGCGACCGTTGTTTCCATACACTGGATCTGTTTTTCATCTTCTTCACCCGTGTACAGGATATTGACCAGCAGCTCGCCGGTCAGCTCGATCTCTCCCTCGCGGATACGGCTGTCCAGCCCCCGCAGCTGTACGCTCTGCCAGAGCAGCTCACGGATATTCGGGCGGTTGGACGGCAGCAGGATCTCGCTGTGTATCCTGCAGATATCTTTTTTCTGCAAAACCAGCTGCAGGATGCGTTTATGCCCGTAAAGCGTCTGCACATCGTCCTCCTCAAACCCTGACGGAAGGCTTACCTGCTGTTCCCGCATATCCGCCGCCGAAATCCCGATCAGCGCGCGCACATTCAGCTTTCTGGAATTGATCATGCTGACGCTCAGATCCTCCGGCGTCCCCCGCACGATCAGTTCATCCGTTTCCAGCACACCGTCCATATGTATCGTTTCCGCAAACGGGATCTCGCCCTTTAAACTACAGATGCCCCCTTCCTCCGTACATTTATACAAAACCTGAAACTGCAGCGTCCCGTTAATGAGTATCTGGTCAGGCCCCGCATGGATCTCGCCCATGCGCACAGCTCCCTGCCGGTCGACCAGCCTGATCATATCCGCTTTATAATCCGGCAGGTTGTAATCGTTCTCCACGGTCATCTGCAAGGACGCCCGTCCCTTTTCCTGATCTGTCTGCAACTGTTTTTTTATAAATTCCAACAAAAAATCCTCCAGCCCTGCATATTCTTTCTAAACATACTATTCATGGCTGAAGGATTTTATGAATGAATCTTATATTAACACAATTTCATCCGGATATCTCTCGTAATAATATCGGAATAACTAAAAGACAGCAATTGCGGCGGATTTTTTTCATCCTTATCATCTACCAGAATCGTGAACACGCTCGGATAAGCTCCCTGAATGACGCCACTCTGGATATCTACCTTATTTCTGCCCCTGTCAAGCTGAATCATCACCTTGCTTCCACACTGCTGATGCACCGAAGCACGTACCTTTTCTATATCTGACCGCTGCATATCCTTTGTCCTCCTCATATCGCATCTATTATGCGCGCCTGCCATATATTGGCGCCTACACAAGATGTAGTATATCACTCTGTCAGGCAAAAGTCAATGCATTTCCCTATTCAAATACTATATTTTGTTCCTGTTTTTCCGTTTTTACCACTATATATGGATAACTTGGCTTCTTCGGCGGGTCTGAACCGTTCTCCGGCCCGAGCAGCTCCGTATCAAAATATAGCGCCTGCTTCGTCAGATACAGATTGCGCACCACAATGCTGTACCCGCCTGTCTCCTGTTCCCCGTAACCATGGACCAGATACAGGCCGTCCTCATTTTCAAAAGAGGCCTTAAATTCGCCTTCCTTTCTCTCCTCAATCGTCTCCATCAGCTTCTGTGGGATTTCCGACTCCTCCACGATCGTATAATCCAGATCCTTCAGTTTCTGCGGTTTTTGCTCCTCTAACCCGCACCCTGTAAGCTGCGCGAGCAAAACGGCAAACAGAATGCTGATCAAAAGCACAGACGGCTCCCGCCGGCTGTTTTTGATATGCGGATTTATTTTCATATTTTTGCGCCCGGCAATTCCTGTTTATTATCTATTATATCAGGAAAACTTATCCAATATGCACGGGCGCGGATATAAAATCTCCTATTGGAAATACGCCACGCCGGACTCAAACAGCTTCATATCCTGCTCTCCATAGATATTGACGGCCACCCCGTCCCCGCGCCGCTCGGAATGCGCCATCTTGCCAAGCACGCGCCCGTCCGGGCTGGTTATGCCCTCAATCGCCATATAGGAGCCGTTGACGTTCCATTCTTCGTCCATCGTCGGGCTGCCGTCCTCATTGACGTACTGCGTCGCCACCTGCCCGTTCGCAAACAGCCGGTCGAGCCATTCTCCGGTCGCCACAAAGCGGCCCTCGCCGTGAGACGCCGGGTTTGTGTAAACGCCGCCCGGCTCTGCCTGCGCAAGCCACGGGCTTTTATTCGTAACGACTTTCGTGTAAACCATCTTTGAAATATGCCGCCCGATCGTATTATACGTCAGCGTCGGCGAATCCGCCTTCTGCTCTGTGATCTCGCCGTACGGCACAAGGCCCAGTTTCACAAGCGCCTGGAAGCCGTTGCAGATGCCGAGCGCAAGCCCGTCGCGCTCCTTTAAGAGCCGCATGACGGCTTCTTTCAGCTTTTCATTGCGGAACGCGTTTGCAAAAAACTTCGCGGAGCCTTCCGGTTCATCGCCCGCGGAAAACCCGCCCGGGAACATGATGATCTGCGATTTTTGGATCGCCGCCGCAAATTCGTCCACCGAATCGCGGATATCCGCGCCCTCAAGATTTTTAAACACCTTTACCAGAACATCTGCGCCCGCCCGCATAAACGCCCGCGCCGAATCGTATTCACAGTTCGTCCCCGGAAATACCGGAATAAATACGGTCGGTTTTGCGACCTTATGCCTGCATATATAAACCGTATCCGTTTTATAGACATCCGTTTTCACTTCTTCCCCGCCCGGGACGGCAATGGTCGGGAACACGCGCTCCAATGTGCCCGTCCACGCGCTGAGCGCATCCGCCATAGAGATCGAAACCTCTCCGTACGTAAATGCGGCGTCCTTTTCCACGTTGCCGATCACCGCATAAACAGGTTTCCCTGTAAACGCCCGCATTTCTTCCGCAACAGCCGGCAGCATATCCGCCGGAACTTCCGCGACGATGCTTCCAAAGCCCGGCGCAAACAGTTTTTCCGCCGGAATCGTCTCATCCAGCGCGACGCCCAGCTTATTTCCAAACGCCATTTTGCTGACTGCGGCCGCGACGCCTTTCCCGTCCAGCGCATACGCGGACACAATCGCTTTTTTCTGTATCAGGCGGTGGACAGCGTCATACAACGCCATTGCCTGACGGTAGACCGGCAGGTCGTAAGCGTCGGTCTCTATGCCGAATACAACGAGCTTATTCCCCGCCGCCTTTAACTCCGGCGTGATGATATCCTGCTGCTTTGCCACATCGACGGCAAAGGAAACGAGCGTCGGCGGCACGTCAATATCATTAAACGAGCCTGACATGGAATCCTTCCCGCCAATGGACGGCAGGCCGAATCCGATCTGCGCCGCATATGCGCCGAGCAGCGCCGCAAACGGCTGGCTCCAGCGCGACGGATCTTCGCTCATCCTGCGGAAATATTCCTGGAAGGTAAAGCGGACTTTTTTATAATCGCCGCCGGAAGCCACGATCCTTGAGAGCGATTCCAACACTGCATATACCGCGCCGTGATACGGCGACCAGCTTGACAGATACGGGTCAAAACCGTACGCCATCATTGTTACGGTATCCGTCTTTCCCTCCAAAACCGGCAGCTTTGCCACCATCGACTGCGTTTCCGTCAGCTGGTAACGGCCGCCATACGGCATAAAGACGCTTCCCGCGCCGATCGAGCCGTCAAACATCTCCACAAGCCCCTTCTGCGAGCAGACATTCAAATCCGAAAGCGTATGCAGCCATGCGGCGCGCACATCGCCCTTTTCCAGATCAGCCGCCGTCTGCGCAAGCTCCGTTTTTGCAAAGAAATTATCTTCCTTTGACGGGATATCCACTGCGACCTTTGTCTCCTGATGCGCGCCGTTTGTATCCAGAAACGCACGGGAAATATTTACGATCTCCTTCCCTCTCCAGACGAGCACGAGGCGCGGCTCTTCCGTAACAACGGCGACTACGACCGCCTCAAGGTTTTCTTCTTTTGCATATGCCAGAAACCGCTCCACATCCTGCGGCGCAATGACGCAGGCCATACGCTCCTGCGATTCCGAGATCGCGATCTCCGTACCGTCAAGCCCCGCATATTTCTTCGGAACCTTATCCAGCTCCACGCGCAGGCCGTCCGCCAGCTCCCCGATCGCCACCGAAACGCCGCCCGCGCCAAAATCGTTGCATTTTTTTATGATATGGGACACTTCCGGACGGCGGAACAGCCGCTGCAGTTTCCGCTCCGTCGGCGCGTTTCCCTTCTGCACTTCCGCGCCGCAGGTATCGATGGATTTTGTCGTATGCGCCTTTGACGAGCCGGTCGCGCCGCCGCATCCGTCACGCCCGGTGCGGCCGCCGAGCAGCACAATCCGGTCGCCCGGATCGGACGTCAGCCGCCGCACCGCCGAGCGCGGGGCCGCGCCCATGACCGCGCCGATCTCCATACGTTTCGCCACATAATCCGGATGGTAGATCTCTTTGACATAGCCGGTCGCAAGCCCGATCTGGTTTCCATAAGAAGAATACCCCCTTGCCGCCGTACGCGTTAAGTTTTTCTGCGGCAGCTTGCCCTCTAACGTCTCGCTGACCGGACGCGTCGGATCCGCCGCGCCCGTCACGCGCATCGCCTGATATACATACGTCCTGCCGGATAACGGGTCGCGGATCGCGCCGCCAAGACAGGTCGCCGCGCCGCCGAACGGCTCGATCTCCGTCGGGTGGTTGTGCGTCTCATTTTTAAAATTCACCAGCCATTCTTCCGTCTTCCCATCGATTTCGACCGGAACCACGATCGAGCAGGCGTTGATCTCATCGGACGCTTCCTGATCCTGCAGCTTCCCTTCTTTTTTCAGGCGTTTCATCGCCATCAGCGCCAGATCCATCAGGCAGACAAATTTATCGCTGCGGCCTTCATACAGATTCTGAAACGTTGCAAGATAATCCTGATACGTTTCTTCCAGAGGTTTTTTATAATACCCCTCGCCAAACGTCACGTCCGTCAGCTCTGTGGAAAAGGTCGTATGGCGGCAGTGGTCGGACCAGTACGTATCCAGCACGCGTATCTCCGTCATCGTCGGATTGCGCTTCTCTTCAGATTGAAAATAATTCCGGATATGCAGAAAATCCTGAAACGTCATCGCCAGGTTCAGCGAATCATACAGCTCTGCCAGCGCAGGCTCCTCCATATCCGTAAACCCGTCAAAAACCGCCACATCCGCAGGCTCATCAAACTGCTGCATGAGCGTCTGCGGCTTTTCTGAACCGGTTTCCCGCGAATCCACCGGATTGATGCAGTGCTTTTTGATCATTTCCATCTCCGCATCGCTGACGTCGCCATAAATAACATACGTAACCGCCGTGCGGATGGCCGGAGTCTCCGCATCGTTTAACAGGCGCACACACTGTTCCGCCGAATCCGCGCGCTGGTCAAACTGCCCCGGCAGGAACTCGACCGAGAATGCCTTCCCGTCGCCCGCGTCAAACGTCTCCTCATACAGATCATCCACCGGCGGCTCTGAAAACACCGTAATCTTCGCCTTTTCAAACACCTCGTCCGATATATTTTCCACATCATAGCGGATCAGTTCGCGCACGCCCGTCACGCCCGCGATCCCAAGATAATGCCGGATCTCGTGGCTCAATGCTTTTGCCGCCACCGCAAAATCCGGTTTTTTTTCTGCATATACACGCCTTACATTTCCCATGCTGTTTTCCTCCCTGTGTTTAAGTTTACAACGGTTATTTGCCCGCAAAGCCGCGCCTTAAATGACCGTCAGGATACCAAGCGATTTCAGAAGCAGGATCAGCAGCAACGCCGGTGCGATAAACCGGATCATCACAAGATACAGCCGCTTCCTGCCCATTTTTATGCCGGTCTTTTCCACTTCCTGAATAACCGTATCCGGCCCGGCCACCCATCCGATCAGGATACAAGAGCCGATCGCCACAAGCGGCATGAAGCAGTTGTTGCTGATATAATCCATAATATCCAGAATCTGCGCGTGTGCGCCGTTTGGCAGCACAATGTCAAAATACCATTTATTATAGCCAAAGCAGACGGCAAGGCCGCCGAGCAGCGCGATCACCGTCTCGATCACAGACGCCTTCACGCGCGAAATATGGAATTTATCCATAAAGCTTGACACGATCGCCTCCATAATGGATACCGCGCTCGTGACAGCCGCAAACAGCACCATGGCAAAGAACAGGCATCCGATCAGGTTCCCGACCCTGCCCATCGCCGCAAATACTTTCGGCAGGGAAACGAACATCAGGCTCGGCCCGGACGCCTCCATGCCTTCCCTTCCCATAAACGTATACACCGCCGGGATAATCATGACGCCCGCAAGAAAAGCGACCAGCGTATCGAATAATTCAATCTGGTTGATCGATTTCCCAAGGTTCGCGTCATCCTTTACATAAGAGCCGTACGCCACCATAATGCCCATCGCGACGCTCAGGCTGAAAAACAGCTGCCCCATCGCGTCTAAAAGCACGGAGAAAAACCGCTTTACCGTCAGCCCTTTGAGATCCGGAATTATGTAAATCCAAAACCCTTCCATGCCGGTCCGCGCCACGCCGTCCGCATCGATATGGCGGATCGTCAGCGAGAAGACCGCAATGCCGATCACAAGTAAAAACAGCAGCGGCATAATGACCTTTGACATCGCCTCAATGCCCTTATTTACGCCGCGGAAAACGACAAACGCCGCGACCAGCAAAAACAGCGTCATCAACAGAATCGGCTGCACGTCCGCACTGATAAAATCCGTAAAATACCCGTCCTGCGCGGCTTTTACGCCGTCCCCTGTCAAAAACGCCAGAAAATATTTCACAACCCAGCCGCCGATCACGCAGTAATACGGCATGATGATGACCGGCACAAGACACGCCAAAATGCCGAGGATATCCCAGATAACGCCCGGCTTTATTTTACTGTACGCCGTAAGCGGGCTCTGCTTTGTTTTCCTTCCGATCGCAACCTCCGTCGTCAAAAGCGTAAAGCCAAACGTCAGCGCCAGAATCAGATACAATACCAGATACAATCCCCCGCCGTCTTTTGCCGCCAGATACGGAAACCTCCAGATATTACCAAGTCCTACCGCGCTCCCGGCCGCCGCCAGCACAAAGCCGATCGAGCCGGAAAAAGAATTTCTGCTTTTTTCTTTTTTCATCTTTTTACAGGTGGACGCCCACCTTTCTCCTTCCTATCGCTTATACAAAAGATATTGTACTCTATAAGGGGTGTATCCTACAAGTTATTTTTTTGATTTTTTACCGGCTGTCAGTTCACCTGCGCCTTTTTTAATACCGCCCACGCCCCGGCAAAGCAGGCCGCCGCGACAGCGAAGGCCAGCGGCAAAAACAAGTCGCCGGACCATACGGGCAGCTTTACGTCTCCCCCGGCATGGAACATCTCCCCGGCTCTTGAACACGCCATGCCGCCGCCCACGCACAGAGCCCACAAAATCCAAAACGCCGTCTGCTCATACTTTTGCACCAGCGCGCCAAAAAACATCTGGAACGCCGCCAGCAGGACAGCCGCGGCGATAAGATACCTGATCTGCAGCACGCCTGAAAAATCCACCGTATCTTCCACCGGCAGCCGCAGCGCAGCTACCAGATACCGCTCGGGGCCGTATAAAAGCTTAATGACGATTCCCCCGAGCAGGTTAAACGCCGCATTCACCACTGCGCCCGACAGCAGGAAGCCGCGCCTTGTCATGCACATGCCCGCCATAAGGTTAAAGGTCTGCGCAACGCTGTTGCCTCCGGAAAGCAGTTGAAACACGATAAAAACAACAAGCGACAGCGCGGTTCCCAGCCCGCAGATCGCGCCCTCAGACAACACACGCGCGACAAACAGGTTGAGCCCAAAACCAAACAGAAAAGCAGCAAAAAGCATCCCGATGACAAGCAGCCACATATCCCAGCAGACGCTGCATTGTTTTTTTATTGCATCCATCAAAAAATCCCTCCATTCTGACACTTCCGTTATCATATCCACCCGGACTCACCGCACCGCATAACGTTTTTTCAGGCTGCGGCAGCATACGGCATACGCCGCAAGGAAAAAGACGAATGCGATGATCAAAGACAGCTTTCCGATATCCACGCCGGCCGCCTGGCAGATATCACCCCAAAGATTCCAGCCATTCATACTCCAATACAGATTAATGGTTATCGACGCCGGCAGTATCATAAGGAACGTACAGACATAATAAACCGCCTTCCCCCACCGCATCGCCGCCATACCCGCAAGCTGGCCCAGCCCTGATGAAAACAGCAGGACCGCGGCCATGAGCGAAAGCATGACACTGTTCCCAAACAGCTTTTCATAAACCACATAAACGATGCAGGACTGCGCGCTTATGAGCAGATCCCGCACCATATTCCCGCAGAGAACATGGCTCCGCTTGCAGCTGAAGGAAATGAGCATGCCATATAGATTCTGCCAGCCCGTCAGGCCGTTAATATACAAATCAAGCGCCGTTATGAACATCTGCATCCCGCCGACCATTGAGAGCATATCGCCCACACCTTCCTGATTGAGCAGGCCAAACCAGCCCACACAACACACCGTACCCAGCATACAGCCTCCAAAATACAGCTCCGCCTGGCGCAGATTATAAACAAGCACACGGCAAATCCCTTTTTCCATCGCTCACGCCTCCTCCCCGCACATCGCGACAAACAGATTCTGCAGGCTGACCGGCTGCACCGTCAGGCGGCTGTCTTCTGCCAGCGTCTGCCCTTCCTTTAGTACAACCGTCACGCCCTTGCTGCGCCCCATTTTTTCCACATGGTACACATCCAGCCCGGCCACCGCCTCGTCAACATCCCGCTCATTGCCGCTCACATGCAGGCTGCGCTCCAAAAGCCCCTGCGTATTCTCTTTGCACAAAACGCTGCCATCCTTCAGCATGATGACCTCTTCAAACACATCTGCAGCCTCTTCGATGATATGCGTAGAAACTACAAACGTCCGCCCGCTCTTTGTATATTCATCAATCAAAATACGGTAAAACTGTTCCCTTGCCACAACGTCCAGCCCGGCGACCGGCTCATCCAGCATCGTGATGTCCGCCTTGCTCGCCAGCGCGACAATGATCGTCGCCATGCTCATCATGCCCTTGGAAGCCCTGGAGATCCGTTTCTTCACATCCAGATGGAACAGTTCCGTCAGCTCCTGCGCCATCTGCTTATCCCAGTGCGGATATAAAATCGAAGCCGTGCGCAGATACTCTTTGATCTTCATGGTATTTTGCCCGGTCATGATGACCGGACTTAATTCCCGCGAAAAACAAAGATGCTCCAGCGCTTTTTCATTTTCCCATACCGGCATTCCATGATAGCTTACCGTCCCGCCCGACGCCGGATTCTGCGCCGTCAGGACCGACAACAGCGTCGTCTTCCCCGCGCCGTTTCGCCCGATCAGGCCATAAATCTTTCCCTGCTCGATCTCAAGGTTTACCTTTTTCAAAACCTCTGTCTTTCCATATACTTTGCTGAGATTTTCACAAACCAGACTCATATTCTCCTCCTTTTTGCGCCCTGTCCGCATCCGCCGGCCCTACGCGCTCTCCTCAATCATCCGTATCAGTTCCTCTTTGCTGATCGAAAGGCTCGCCGCCTCGGTCAGCATCGCCTTGATAAAATTTTCATAAAACACATCTCTGCGCTTCTTTTTGATCATTTCCTTTGCCCCTTCTGACACAAACATGCCGATCCCCCTTTTCTTATACAAAATGCCTTCATCGACCAGAAGGTTGATCCCCTTTGCAGCCGTTGCGGGATTGATCTTGAAAAATTTCGCCAGCTCATTCATGCTCGGCGCCTTTTCCTCTTCCCGCAGGATATCCCGCAGAATATCATTTTCAAGCATTTCCCCGATCTGCAGGTAAATGGACTTTTCCTGATTTAAGATTTCATTCAAAAAGCTCACCTCACTTTATGTTCCATTCTCCATGCGTTTCGCTTTACTGGTTCAGTGGTTCATTACTTGTGTAACTAACAATAGCGCCACGCTGCATATCTGTCAACCCTTTTTCACAAAAAAAAACAGAGAGATAAACCATTTATCTCCCTGAAAATTTATTTTTTTCTGTGCGCCCTGTCCTTAACAGCCAAACAGTTCCGCCGTTTTCTTCATTCGCTCCGCCACCGGAACGCCAAACGGGCATCTGGCCTCACACGCCCGGCAGGCGGTACATTCCGAAGCCTTATGCTCCAGCAGCATATAATGCGACCGCACCGATGCAGGCACATCCGGCTGCATCACCGCAAGGTCATAGTATTTGTTGATCATCGCAATGTCCAGCCTGGCCGCGCACGGCCTGCAATGGCCGCAATAAGCACATTCCCCTCTGTATGAATGGAACGGCGCATTTGCAAGTACGGACGCGTAATCTCTCTCCGCTTCCGACGCCTCCTCATAATGCACCGCCTGCGCAACCTGCTCTTTCGTGTCAAACCCGCACAGGATCGAGACAGCTCCGGGGCGCGTAAGCGCATAATGGATGCACTGCGCCGGCGTCAGGCTTACCCCGAACGGCGAGCGCTTTTCATCAAACAGCCTGCCTCCCGCAAAGCCTTTCATGACCGTGATCCCGACATTTTTTTCTTCGCACAGCCTGTATAATTCCGCCCGGTCGGCGTCAATGCCGGATAACCCTTTCGCATACTGATAGCCCTCGGAGAGCAGGTCGTCCAGCGGTTCTCCGGCGGGCAGCATGTCAAATGCCGGATTAACGCTAAACAGGATCATCTCCACCAGCCCCGACTGCACCGCCAGCTTTGCGATCTTTGGATTGTGGGAACTCATCCCGATATGGCGGATCACGCCTTTTTCTTTCAGCTCCTTCACATAATCCATATACGCGGAGCCCTGGAGATTTTTCCAGTCCTCCTCCGTATCGACATAATGGATCATTCCGATGTCAATATAATCTGTCCGCAGCCTTGTGAGCAGATCCTCGAATGCAGGCTTTACATACTTCATATCCCTGGTGCGCACATACTGCCCGCCCTGCCACGTAGAGCCGAGATGCCCCTGCACATACCATTTTTCCCTGTTCCCAAGCATGGCTTTGCCGATAATATCCCGCGACTTTGGATCCGGCATCCAGCAGTCGATGATATTAATGCCCTGCTGCCCCGCGTACCGCATAAGCTCTATGGATTCCGCCTCCGGGTGGCGTTCCAGCCATTCCCCGCCAAACCCGATCTCACTCACAGACAACCCTGTTTTCCCAAGCAGTCTTTTTTTCATGTTCTTTCCCTCCCAATTTTTTCTGTTTTTGTATTCACATTGTACCATATCAGGGATATTTTTCCATCCCATATTTATCCGGATACGCTCCTCTTTCACAAAAGCATTGCGCCGCCCGCGCAAAAGATGTAAAATGGCAATGCGGAAAGGAACAGATAAGATTATGGAAACCAAAAACACATACGCAAAATTCATACACAGATTTACCGGCAGCAAAGCCTTTTATAAAATGACACTCTCCATTGCCATTCCGATCATGATACAAAACGGCATCACCAACTTTGTCGGCCTGCTCGACAATATCATGATCGGACGCGTGGGAACAGAGCCGATGTCCGGCGCCGCTATCGTCAACCAGCTGATCTTTGTATACAATCTGTGCCTGTTTGGCGGCGTATCCGGCGCCGGCATCTTTACGGCGCAGTTTTTCGGGCAGCAGAATCATGACGGCATCCGACAGACCGTCCGTTTCAAGCTGTGGACCGTCACAGTCATCACTGCCCTCGCCACGTTTATTTTCACCGCCTTCGGCTCCGATCTGATCCGGCTGTATCTGCAGGGAAACGGCTCCGCCGAAAGCGCGGCGGCCACCCTGCATTACGGCAGGCAGTACCTGCTTATCATGCTTGCCGGGCTGCCGCCTTTCATGCTGGTACAGGCTTATTCCAGCACACTGCGCGAGTGCGGGCAGACCATGCTCCCGATGAAAGCCGGCATTACGGCGGTTTTTATCAACCTGATCCTGAACTATATCCTGATCTACGGCAAATGCAATATGCCGGCGCTCGGCGTCCAGGGAGCCGCCATCGCAACCGTAATCTCCCGCTATGCGGAGGCCGCCATCGTCCTGATCCATACCCATACGCATAAGGAACGAAATCCTTTTGTGGCAGGATTGTACGCCAGCCCGAAAGTATCCCTTTCCCTCACGCGGAACATCCTTATAAAAGGCATGCCGCTCCTGACAAACGAAGCGCTGTGGGCAGCGGGCATGGCTATGCTGGCGCAATGCTACTCCGTGCGCGGGCTGCATGTGATCGCCGCGCAGAATATTTCCAACACGATCAACAATGTGTTCAACATCGTTTTCATCGCGCTGGGCGACGCCGTAGCGATCATCGTAGGGCAGCTCCTCGGCGCGGGAAAGATGAAAGAGGCCCGGGACACCGACACAAAGCTGATTGCCTTTTCCGTACTCAGCTGTACGGGCGTCGCGCTGGTCATGCTGCTCCTTGCGCCGGTCTTTCCCATGCTGTACAATACGGAAAACGAGGTGCGCAGGCTGGCCGTCCATTTTATCATGGCTACCGCCCTCTTCATGCCGCAGAACGCATTTTTACACACTTCCTATTTCACGCTGCGCTCCGGCGGCCGGACGCTTATCACGTTCCTGTTCGACAGCGTATTTATCTGGTGCGTGAGCGTACCGATCGCTTTCGTCCTGAGCCGCTTTACCGCACTGCCTGTGATCACCGTATATGTCATGGTGCAGCTGGGGGATCTGATCAAATGCGCGATCGGATTTATTTTAGTAAAAAACGGGAGCTGGATGCGGAATATTGTAACCTGACTGTTCAGCCAATAACAGGGGGCTAATCGGCTCTAAAAAGCCTGATCTTTATAAATGAGCGCCATCATTTCCGATGGCGTAACAATAAAATCACGTTCCGGGAAATGACGGATATTTCCAGTAATCAGATATGCATTATCCTTTCGCTTTTCCATAACGATCTCGTAAAAAACAAGATCATCCATATCCACAAGAATCTCACCTGTGGGGCTCGGATTTACCGCCATCCCGAATTGCCGGACCATCAGCAATATCTTTTGAATCCGTTCCTCACTGAACGAAAACTTTGCCCTGTGGAGCACCTCATCATATTCATTCAAAATCTCCTGATTATAAAGCGGAATTATATCTCCTGAGGATATCGCGTCAACAACTCTGGCTGTAGCGGTATCCGTTTGTTTTGTTAACAAGGAAGAAATCAACACATTTGTATCAAATACCGCATAATACCTCATTCTCGCGCTTTCCTTTCCGCCCTCACTGCATTGATTTCCGCATTAATCTCATCCAGCGACATTTCCGGAAGATTTGCCGCCTCTGCCCGCATACCGTCAATTACGCTTTTCGCCTCCGCCCTGGTCATCCTTGTCTCAGGAAGTACAGCCGGAAATGGAAGTCCTCTTACCATACGGGTACGCTCCATAAACATACGAAACGCCGTATTCAAATCCATTCCCATCGCTTCATAAATAGCAATACAATCCTCTCTCAGAGTTTTATCTGAGCGAAATTGGTTTAAAACCTGTTCTGCCATATTATTCCCTCCGTTCGTCAGCTACTACTATTCTATTATATTTTAATTATTTTTGTATGAACAGTATATCTGTTCCCAAATAAAATGTCAATATGTTTCCCAGCCATTCGGAATTTTCGCCACTTGCATTTACCCCACTGTGCGACTATAATACCATTATCAAAACAATCCAAAAATACACCAAACGGAGGACCATTCATGTCGTGGGATACACATGTACACAGTTCTTTTTCCGGCGACTGCAATTACGAACCGGAGATCATGGCACAGGCAGGCGTCAGAAAAAACCTCAAAGGCATCTGCTTTACCGACCATATGGATTATGACTACCCGAAAGAGCCGGACACATTCCTGTTAGACCTTGATTCCTATGCCAGCCATTACGAAAACCGCCTGCGGCCGCAATTTGAAGGAAAGATCGCGCTCCTGCATGGGATCGAACTCGGCCTGCAGCCGCATCTCGCCGGGAAACATCGCGAACTTCTTTCCAGATACCAGTTTGACTTTGTGATCGGCTCTACCCATGTCGTGCATCATATGGATCCTTATTACAGGGAATATTTTGAGGGAAAAAGCGAAGAAAACGCTTACCGCGAATATTTTGAAAGTGTGTTAAAAAACATACAGGCATTTGACGGCTTTGACGTGTGCGGGCATCTGGACTATATCGTGCGCTACGGCCCGGACAAAAACAAATATTATCGTTATGAAACCTACCGCGACGTCATAGATGAGATATTAAAATTCCTGATCGCGCATGGAAAAGGCATAGAGATCAATACGGCAGGATACGCAAAAGGCCTCGGGCAGCCGCACCCCGCCATCGACGTCATCAAAAGATACCGCGGGCTTGGCGGCGAGATCATCACCATAGGCTCGGATGCACACGCGCCGGAAAATCTTGCGGCGTCTTTCCAAAAGATTCCGGAAATCCTGTCTGCGTGCGGTTTTTCCTATTTTACCGTATTCAAAAAACGCAAACCGGAATTTATCCCGGTCTCCGAGTGGTAAAAACCTAATCCATCAGGCAGCGGATCTTCCCGCGGATACGCTGCAGGGCGTTATCAATGGCCTTGGGCGGCTTCCCCATCCGCTCCGCGATCTGATGATAGCTGAGCCCTTCTAAATACAATGAGAGTGCCTGCCGCTCCATCGGGCTTAGCCGCTCATTCACCTGCTTATGCAGATATGCGATATTTTCCCGGCTGATCAAAAGCGTCTCCGGATTCAACGTGCGGATATGGTTTTCCTGATCCATAAACATGCGGTCTTTTTCATCTTCCGACGCGTCCAGCGGGACATACGTATTTAACGGCGTGTGCTTCTTGCGGCGCGATGCCTCCACTGCCGTATACATCTGCCGCGTGATGCACAGCTCCGCAAAATGAAAAAAAGAGGATTCTTTTTGCGGGCTGTAATCCCGTATCGCTTTAAACAGGCCGATCATGCCCTCCTGGATCAGATCCTCTGTCTCCCCGCCGATCAGATACAGCGCGTTTGCGTGTTTCCGCACAAGATTTTTATACTTCTCCATCAGGTAATCCATCACTTCCGGATCGCCCGCCCGCAGCTGCGCGATCAGCTGTTCATCTGTTACTTCCCTGTATTTTCCGACTTCCATAACCATCCCTGTCCGCCTATTTTTCAGAACCGGCCATCCGCTGCCTTACAATTTCATAAGAAAGCACGCCCGCCGCAACCGATGCGTTCAGGGAACCGATATTGCCCTTCATCGGGATTGACGCCGTAAAATCACAGGTTTCCTTCACAAGGCGGCTTACGCCCTCTCCCTCCGAACCGATCACAAGCCCGATCGGCCCCGTCAGGTTCTGGCGGTACATCACTTCGCCCTCCATATCCGCGCACACAAACCAGACGCCCTCTTTCTTTAACTCCTTCATCGTCTGCGTTAAATTTGTCACCTTCGCCACCGGCGTATAAGAAACCGCGCCCGCCGACGCTTTCGCAACCGTACCCGTCAGCCCGACGGCATGGCGTTTCGGAATGATGACGCCATGCGCGCCCGCCAGATTTGCCGTACGGATAACCGCGCCCAGGTTATGCGGATCTTCAATGCCGTCCAAAAGGATCAAAAAAGGATCCTCTCCTTTTTCACGCGCCGCCGCCAGCATATCCGATATTTCCGCATAATCACAGACTGCCGCAAGCGCAATGACGCCCTGATGCTTCCCCGTTTCCGAAAGCTGGTCGAGCCGTTCCTTCGGCACGAATTTTACGATCGTATCCTGCTTTTTCGCCTCCCGCAGAATAGATTTTACCGGCCCGTCCTGGCTTCCGTCCTGCACAAACAGCTTATCCACCGTCCGTCCGGAGCGGAACAGTTCAAGAACCGCATTCCTGCCCTCTGTCTTTGATGTATATTCCACATGATCTTCCATAATGTTCTCCTATATCTTCTGCAGCCGTTTTTCTAAGAATCCTTTTCGGACGGCGTCCGCCCGGAATTACGCGCCTCCGCCCCCTCGCGCTCGTCCGGCGTATAATGGTCCAATGCCGCTTTTACCAGTTCCAAAAGGCGCGGCAGCTCATCCGTCAGATACAGATACCCCATTAACGCCTCAAACCCTGTCGCTTTCCGGTAATCGGCAACCGACGCATTTTTCGCTATCGTCGATGATTTGGCGTTCCTGCCCCGGCGGTAAATATCCGCTTCCTTCTCCGTCAGGAGCGGATGCAGCGTCTCCATCATCTTCGCCTGCGCCTGCGCCTTCACAAGGCGGCTCGTTGCGCGATTCATTTTATTTACCTGCCGGTTTCCCTTCGCCACAGTAAGCGTCCGTATGACAAGCTCGTAAATGCAGTCCCCGATATAGGCAAGCACAAGCGGGGAATACGTATCCGCGTCCGTTTTTTCCATGCCGAACTGCGCCCTGATCCATGTATCTATGCCCGTTTCCATGTGACTCCTTCTCTGGTATCCTTTAAAATAATGCCCTTTGCCGCAAGCTCCTCCCGGATCTCGTCCGCCCTTGCAAAATTCTTTTCTTTCCTTGCCGCCTGCCGCTCTTCGATCAGCTTTTCAATCTCCGCATCCAGCAGGACTTCTTCTTTCTCTGTAAGAATGCCAAGCACATCACAGAGCATCTGCAGGCGTCCCAGCAGTTTTTCCAGAAATGCCCTGCTGTTTTCAGAAGAAGCATTCGTATTGATAAATTTTACCAGTTCAAACACAGCCGAAACAGCGTCCGCCGTATTGCAGTCGTCCTCCATCGCCGCGTCAAATTTTTCCTGATACTTCGCGGATTCTTCATACAGCGCCCGCTCCGCTTCCGTCATAGCCGTTTCTTTTGCCGCGCCCAGAAGATGGCGGATATGCTCCGCCGCCGTCAAAATGCGCTCCAGCCCGTTCCCCGCCGCTTCCATCAGCTCCGCGCTGAAATTCAGCGGGCTGCGGTAATGCGCGCTCAGCATAAAGAAACGCAGAACCTGTAAGTCATATTTTTCCGATATTTCCCTGACCGTAAAAAAGTTGCCCAGCGACTTTGACATCTTCCGGTTGTCAATATTTAAAAATCCGTTATGCATCCAGTAATGGGCAAATTCCTTCCCGCTCGCCGCCTCGGACTGCGCGATCTCATTTTCATGGTGCGGAAAGATCAGATCCTCCCCGCCCGCATGGATATCAATCGTCTCGCCCAGATATTTCTTTGACATGACCGAACATTCAATATGCCAGCCCGGACGCCCCTCGCACCATGGGGACTCCCACGCGGGCTCGCCCTCTTTCTTCGGTTTCCATAGCACAAAATCAAACGGGTCTTCCTTTAATTCCCCCGTCACCTGAATGTCCCGGTGCCCCGCCTGTAAGTCTTCCAGATTTTTATGCGAAAGCTTCCCGTAATCCTTAAATTTATTTGTCCGGAAATAAACCGTCCCGTCCGCGGCGGCATACGCATACCCTTTTTCAATCAGACAGGAGATCATGTCGATCATGCCGTCTATTTCCTGCGTCGCAAGCGGATGCACTGTGGCGGGTTTCACGTTCATGCCCGCCATATCCTTTTTGCACTCTTCAATATAGCGCGAAGAGATCTCAGAAGCGTCCACGCCCTCTTCCATCGCTTTTTTTATGATCTTATCGTCCACATCGGTAAAATTCGATACATAATTGACCTCATAGCCCTTATACTCCATATATCTGCGGAATGTGTCAAACACGATCATCGGCCTCGCATTCCCGATATGGATAAAATTATAAACCGTCGGCCCGCAGACATACATGCGCACCTTTCCGTCCTCGATCGGCACAAACTCCTCCTTGCGCCTCGTCAGCGTATTATAAATCCTCATGATAAATTCTCTCCTGTCCATCCGCCATTTTTCCACAGCCTGCACAGCCCGCGCAGCCGCTGCCAGCTTCCTGTCCCGCAACCGCAAAGCTCCCTTCGTAAATGGAGATCAGCGCGCAGACCGCCTGGGCGGAAATGCCCTGCTGTGCGCCGGTAAAGCCCAGCCCCTCTTCCGTCGTCGCCTTGACATTTACCTGCGCCTTTTCTATGCCGAGCGCATCCGCGATATTCTGTTCCATCTGCGCGATATAAGGGCGCAGCTTCGGCTTCTGCGCGATCACCGTCGCGTCAATATTCCCAATTACATAATTTTCCTTCGTCAACAGATCCCGCACATGCGCCAGCAGCTTCATACTGCTGACGCCCGCATATGCCTCGTCCGTATCCGGAAAATGTTTCCCGATGTCCCCCAGCGCAGCCGCCCCGAGCAGCGCGTCCATAATGGCATGGACGAGCACATCCGCATCCGAATGTCCGTCCAGCCCAAGCGTGTGCGGGACGTCCACGCCGCCGAGAATCAGCTTCCTGCCCTCCGTCAGCCGGTGGACGTCATATCCCATTCCTATGCGCATAACCGCCTCCTGATTTACTGATATTGCGAAACATTGCCGCTGTCTACCTTTTCAAACGGCACCCAGACATATTTCCCGTCCTCGGAAATGCCGTCCACCTTCTTTGCGGAGCCGCCGCCCGCAAGCGCGATCGCCGCCTGCACCGCTGCCTCTCCCTGCCCGGTCGCCGACTGGTATACCGTAAACGCCATCTCGCCGTTCTGGATCGCCAGGCAGCCGTCCGCCGTCGCGTCCACGCCGAGCACCGGAAGCCCGCTCAGATCCACGCCGTTCTTTTTACAGGCCTCCACAACGCCGAGCGCCATCGTATCATTATTGCAAAGCACACAGTCCAACGGCTGCCCGGTCTTTAAAAACACCTCAAACATATCCGACGCCTGCTGCGCATCCCAGTTCGCATAATCCTCAAATACATAATGGATCGTTTTCCCGCTCGCCTCCAGCGCAGCTTTTACGCCCTTCGTCCTTCCGACCGTACCCGAATGCCCGCGCTCGCCTTTTAAGATCATGACATTCAGTTCGTCTTTATCCGCAAGTTTATCCAGTACATATTCTGCCTGGAACTGCCCCGCCGTATTCTCATCTGAACCGACATACATATATTGGTCAGCCGTCAGATATTTATCCGCCGGACAGCTGTTTACAAAAACGATCGGGATATCGCCCGCCGTCGCTTTCAGCTCAACGGTCGTGTCCACCGAGACCGGCGCGCACAGAATCACATTATACCCGCCGGAAACCGCCTCCTTAATATGCGCCACCTGCGCTTCAATGGAGCCTTCCGCATCCACCACGTCAAGCTGTACGCCGTTTTCCTGCGCCGCGCTCTGCGCCGCATCCGCCAGCGTCTGGCGGAACGCATCCATCGAACTCACCGTAAACAAAATTTTTGCTTTCCCGCCGCCTGACGATGCGGAACCCCCGCATCCTGCCAGAACCGTACACAGGCATAAGACCGACGCCAGAAGCAAAGCCACTCTCTTTCTCATATCAGTGTTCCCCCTCTCCGATCCGGAATATCTCAACCTGATGCGCCAGCTCCGTCGCCGAATCCGTCAGCTCCGTCGCGCCATGCGCCACAGACTCGCTGTTTCCGGTAATATTATTCGCCTGCTCCACCATCGCGTCAGACGTAGCGAGGATCTCTTCCGAGCTTGCCGCCTGCTCCTGCGAAATCGCGGCGACATTGCTCGCCACCTCATCTACCTGCCCGACCTTGTCGATCATCTGGTTCACAAGGCTGCTCACCGCGTCAATATTTTCAAAGATCGTGTCAAACGTTTCCAGCGCGCCGCCCACCAGCCTGCTGCTGGCATTGATATTATCCACGCTGTCGCCCGCCTGCGCAACCGCATCGCGCACCAGATTATTGATCTCGCTGATCAATGTCTCAATATTCCGGACGGACTCCGAACTCGTCTGCGCCAGCTGGCCGATCTGCGTCGCCACGACTGCAAATCCCCTGCCCGCCTCGCCGGCCCTTGCCGCCTCGATCGAAGCGTTCAGAGAGAGCAGGTTCGTCTCTTCCGCGATATTGCCGATCACGCCCGTAATGTTCGTGATCTCATCAGAAGCCTTCCCGACCTTGTCAATCGCAGCCTGCAGCTTCGTGACAGACGCATTCATGCTCTCCATCGCGCCGCTGACATTCTGCATATCCGCTTTGCCCTTCCGCGACACATCTACCGTCTGCTGCATCTTGTCATTGACTTTCATGCTGTCGTCCTTCGTATCCGCAACGACCATCGCAAGCGTCGTCGCGTTTTCCGCGATCTCATTGACGGAAAGCGAAAGCTGCTCGACCGTCTCGTTCAATTCTTTCATCGAAAGGCTCTGCGTCTTGGACGCGTCGTACATCTGCCCCGACACATCATTGCTGTTATGCGCCTGCTCATGCAGTTTGTTGGACACCTCATAAATAGACGCGATCATGCCGCGCATGGTCGTGATAAACCGCTCCACGCTCCGGCTCATGACGCCGATCTCATCATAGCTCTTCGTCTTTACCTGTACGGTAAAGTCGCCGTCCGTCATCGCTGTGATCACCCGCGTCAGCTCTCTGACCGGACGGATGACCATATGGACAACGCGCTCAATTAAAAGCGCAAGCAGCAGGACAGAGATAATGCCGACGACGATCATAAAAATACGGACGCGGTTTACCTCTTCATAGATAGCCCCGGTCGGGATATACGACACGAGTATCCAGTCCGTCCCGCCAATCTCCGCAAACGCCGCGAGATTTTTATCGATCTCCACCGTATCAAGCGCATCCGATGCAATGATATCAGAAATGTCCTTTAAAAAAGCGTCGCCTGTTTCCGCAAGATCTGCGGAGATCAGGTTGCTGTCCCTGTGCGCGAGGATCGTATTGTCCGCTTTATTTACAAGAAACGCCTCCGCACCGTCCATGCCGATAAAGCTGTTTACGATAATGCTAATGCGCTGCAGCGACATATCCGCGGATATCACCTTCAGGACGTCGGAACCGTCATTTAAAACGCCGGACGCGCTGATCACCGCTTCTCCGGCCGAATTGGAATACGCGCTCGTAAATCCCATATTGACTCTCGTAATGCCCTCTTTATACCAGACAGCCTGCGTCGGGTCGCTCTCCGCCTTTGCGGACTCCTGCGCCTTTAACAGCGTCCCGTTTTCCTCCGCGATATAGATCCCCTCCGGATAATTGGCGTTATAGCCATAATAAGCGTCCAGCATCTTCTGCAGGCCCGCCTCATCCGGCCCGGACGTCTCAATCACCTGCTTCACAGCCTGAAAGGCCGCCAGGTTTTCATTCAGCCACGCCTCGATCTCATTCCCCTGATTTTCTACGGAAATATTCAGAAGGCTTTTCGAATACCCGGTGATTGACGCCTTTGTGATCGAATACGCCATGCTGACAAGCACGATGACAATCAGAATGACCACCGGCAGGATAATCCCGAGCAGCTTTGCCTTAATAGGTATTTTCCGTTTCATATTTGTCCCTTGTTCCATGATCCATGTTCTCCCTCCGTATCCTTGTTTTTTCTCTCCGCTTTCCGGCTTTTCGTGCGGTTTTCGCGCGCCGCCCTGAAACCCTGATATCATTTTATATTAAAATAGCGCATAATTCAACAGGCACTTCTAATTTATATTGTCAAAAAAACCCTCATACGTTATAATAGTACACAATATTCTATAACAATCAAAGGAGAAAAAAGATGTTCCTTTCAATGGTAATCCTGCTGATACTGCTTACATTTGTCATGCTGTTCTGTATCAAGCTTGTCAATAAAAGAGTGGTCAGAAACCGGAAAAGCGTTGTGCATCTGATCTGGACAGCGGTTTTTACAACCATCTGCTACACCGCGTTTATCCTGATCCCGTCTGACCGCCCCTTTCCGGCGTATTTTGCGGCCGGGCTTTATTTCCTTGCCACAGACTGGCTCGTCGTATACCTGATGCTGTTTACCTCGGCATACACGCATGTGTATCCGATCTCAAAGGCTCCCCGGCGGATCATCGGCTTTCTGGCGGGGCTTGACTCGGTTTCCTTTATCGTCAACGCCTTTACGCGCCATATGTTTGAACTGGAGATCCGGCATTCGGGCCGCCTGAACCTGAATTACTGGCACGTACAGTTAAAGCCCCCGCATATCGCCCACCGCATTTTCGTTTATCTGCTTGTTTTATACAGCCTGGTCATATTTACATACCAGCTCATTCGGGTTCCGAACATTTACAAACGCAAATACGGCAGTATGCTGATCCAGATCGCCGCCGTAGTCGGGCTGAATATTTTCTGCGCCGCGATGAACGCCAAGTTTGACTATTCCGTCATCCTGTATGCGTCTTTGGCAATCTCCATCTGCTACCTGGCCTTATTCGCCTCGCCCAGAAAACTGCTCGAACGCATCCATTCCACCATTGTGGAAGATTCCGTCATCGGGCTGTTTGCCTATGACAACGAAGGGAACTGCATCGACGCAAACCGGGCGGCAAAAGAACTGTTTGCGGTAAGCGGGGACGTCTATGCCGCCGCGGAACAGTACCTTGCCGGCTGGCTGGAAACGCACAAAAACAACCCTGCAAATGTCATCGGCTCGGAACAGACGCTCATGCAGAACGGGGAAGAGAAAAACATCTATGTCAACTACCAGAAATTCTCAGATGAAAAAGGCCGTACGCTCGGAAGCTGTTTCCAGTTTGAAAACCGAACGGAAGTCGTGCAGAAATTTAAAGACGAACAATACCGCGCCACGCATGACGTCCTGACGGGCCTTTTAAACAGGGACTCCTTTGAGAGCGAGGTGCGGCGGATCCTGTCCTCCGCAAACGAGCCCTATTGCATGGTATGCTCCAACATCCAGGATTTTAAACTGGTAAATGAGCTCTACGGCGCGGAGACCGGAGACCGGATTCTGGCCGCGCAGGCGTCCATCATCCGGAAAGCCTCGCACGAGGATTCGGTCAGCGCGCGTATTTATGCGGACAAATTTGCAACACTCGTGCCAAAAAAACATTTTAACGAACAGCGCTTTTCAGAAAGTATGTCCGAGATCACAAAGTCCGGCCTTGTGGATTCCTTCCGGCTGCACTACTACATAGGCGTTTATGACATTACGGACATAAACGAGCCTGTGTGGACGATGTACGACAAAGCGATTATGGCAATCAACGCCATCTACGGCAGCTACGAAGAATCCATCAGCTACTACAAAGACGAACTACTGCAGCATATTATAAAAGAAAAAGAGACGCTCGGCGAATTTGACCGGGCGCTGGAAGAAAAACAATTCCATATGTTCCTGCAGCCGCAGATCGCAAACAGCGGGGCGGTCGTCGGCGCAGAGGCGCTGGTGCGCTGGATCCACCCGGAAAAAGGCATGATAAGCCCGGGCTTCTTTATCCCGACGCTGGAAAAAGCGGGCCTGATCCACCGGCTGGATCTGTATATATGGGAAAACGCCGCGCAGAAACTGGAAGAATGGAAGAAAAAGGGAAAGGAAGATTTGTCCATTTCCGTAAATATATCCACAAAAGACTTCTTTTACCTCGATGTATGCGGCGCGTTCCGCACCCTCGCGGAAAAATACGATTTCCGCATCAAAAACCTCAAGCTGGAGATCACAGAATCCGCATTGATGGAAAATGTGCGTGAGATCATGAAAGCTCTGGACGGGCTCCACGCCATTGGATATGACATTGAGATTGATGATTTTGGCAGCGGGTATTCCTCGCTTGGCATGTTAAAAGACATCAACGCCGATATCTTAAAAATCGACATGATCTTCCTCCAGGAAACCAAAAATGCCAAACGGAGCGCGACCATTTTAAAAAATATCATTTCCATGTCAAAAGAACTGGGAATGACGGTCATTACCGAAGGGGTGGAAACAAAGGAACAGGTGGACTTCCTGATGGACTTCGGCTGCGATATGTTCCAGGGCTTTTACTTCGCAAAGCCGATGAGCCTCGAGGCGTTTGAAAAAGAATATTTTGCCGGGTAGGGGAGCTCCCCTGCCCGCTTTTGGGCATCATGCCTCCGCCCCGGGCTCCCATGCGCGGCTTTGCACAAACAGATCGAGAATCTCCCTGTCTATCTTGCCCTTATCGGCCATATCATACAAAATATCCAGCGAACGTTCCACCGACATCGGCGGCTTGTACGGGCGGTCGTCCGCCGTCAGCGCCTCAAAAATATCAAGGATTGTCAGCAGGCGCACTTCCTTTGCGATCTGGTCTGCGCGGAGCCCGCGCGGATATCCGCTGCCGTCCAGCAGTTCATGGTGCTGCGACGCCCATTGCAGGATATTCTCATAGCCGCCCTCAAACACCATCTGCTCCAGCATTTTCTGCGTCATGACGACATGGTTGCGCATGACCTCGCGTTCCTCTTCCGTCAGCGTGCCTTTGCAGATCTTTAGCTGCGCGCACTCCTGCTCCGTAAGCCAGCGGCAGCATGTCCCGTCCACATCCGTATAAGTCTCGCCCGCCAGCCGCTCGATCTGAGCCGCCATATCCTCCGGCAGCACACTGATCTTATTCGCCGCAAGGATCAGCTCCCAGGCTCCCTTTAACTTATCCAGCGCGTCAAAAGCCGCCCGGTCGTCCAGCCGCCCTTCCAGATGCTCGATCTTTGTCAGAAGCCCGATTTTCTGGAAACGCGCCTCGATATAAGGCAGGTTATTCCCCAGCCGGTCGCACTTGTTCATGATCGAACGCGGCGTAACCAGCTTTCCGATATCATGCAGCCAGATGCTTAATAAAAAAATCCGCTTCTTCTCCTCACTGAACCGCCACTCCTGCCCGCTCGCGTCCAGCCAGTCGATAAACCGCTCCCCATAAGCCGCCATATTGCGCGTATGCCCGTCATTATAAGGCGTCCTCGCGTCAATCGCCGTAGACATGACATGCACAAAGGAGTCCAGGAACTTCTGAATCGTCGCCGCGTAATCGACATTCTGCAGGCAGACCGCCGCCTGCGAGGCGACCGCAGATAATATCTGTTCGTAAAAAGTGTGGAACGCGATCACTGTGCCGTCCCCGGCCAGCGCATTCCCCAGGCAGACCGCTCCCATGATCTGCCCTTCGTCGTCACGCACCGGCGCGGCAAACATGGACTTCACACGATACCCGCGGCATCTGCCGCCATCCCACAGCGCCGTCTTATAAGCCGTACAGGACGCGGCGTCCGCCACGTTTATAATCCGGCGTTCCCGGACCGCTTTCGCGCAGATATGCGCATCCGCCAATGGCAGGGACGGCAGGAAACCGGCATCCTCTCTCCTGCCCTCATGGATATGCTCTGACTTTATGATCAGAAGCTCCGGGCGCAGCGTCTGCCCCTGTAAGCTGTACAATACGCCCAGATCGCAGACCGCAAGCTCCATAAAAGCCGCCAGTATTTTTTCCAGCAGGCCGCTGCGGTGTTTCTCCCCGGAAAAAGAAATGCCGATCTGCAACACTTTTTCCAACATATCCTCCAGTTCATATTCCCTCACGCTTTTTGCCATATGCTTTCTCCTCCATCATCCGCTTTCCTTATCTTATCACGACTTTCTCTGTAAATCAAACACTGTATTTTTGTCAGATTCACCAAAACGCGTCTTTGATTTCGTCATATTGACGGAGTTTTTCTGTTTTTATCTCTTTTTTCGTCAAAACGTCCAGACAGGGGCGGAAATCTTTAGAACATCCCATGATAGCCAAATCATGGAATCTTTGTTATAGTAAGAACAGCAAAAACAAAACACCTTGTTTTGGACGTAAAGAGAGTTTAAATTATTTTCAGGAGGAAGAAAAAATGTCAAGTGTATCAATGAAGAATATCTGCAAAGTATATTCAAACGGTTTTGAAGCGGTAAAGGATTTCAACCTTGAGATCCAGGATCAGGAGTTCATCATCTTCGTAGGGCCGTCCGGCTGCGGTAAGTCTACAACGCTCCGTATGGTTGCCGGCCTTGAAGAGATCTCTTCCGGCGACCTGATCATCGACGGAAAGCGCATGAACGACGTAGAGCCGAAGGACAGAGATATCGCCATGGTATTCCAGAACTACGCTCTGTATCCGCATATGACCGTTTATGACAATATCGCATTCGGCTTAAAGATGAGAAAAGTCCCGAAGGCTGAGATCGACCAGAAAGTAAAAGAAGCTGCCAAGATCCTTGACCTGGAGCAGCTGTTAGACCGCAAGCCGAAGGCTCTTTCCGGTGGTCAGAGACAGCGTGTTGCCATGGGCCGCGCAATTGTCCGTAACCCGAAGGTATTCCTTATGGACGAGCCTTTATCAAACCTGGATGCAAAATTAAGGGTTCAGATGCGTACAGAGATCTCCGCGCTGCATCAGAAATTAAAAGCTACGATCATCTATGTAACGCATGACCAGACAGAAGCTATGACGCTGGGAACAAGGATCGTCGTATTAAAGGACGGCGTTGTACAGCAGGTAGATTCTCCGCAGAAATTATACAACCAGCCGGATAACCTGTTTGTAGCAGGCTTCATTGGCTCTCCGCAGATGAACTTTGTAAACGCTACCTGCAAGGTGAGCGGCTCTGACGTTACATTAAACTTTGATAAATTCTCTATCGCCCTTCCGCCTGCAAAAGCGAAGAAGCTGATCGACGGCGGCTATAACGGAAAGACCGTCATCATGGGTATCCGTCCGGAAGATCTCGGCGATTCTGATTATGAGATGAGCAACTATGCGGCAAGGATCGATGCAAACGTAAGCGGCTATGAATTGCTTGGTTCGGAAGTAATCCTCTACTTCCAGATCGCAGGCGCAAATATGAGCGCAAAGGTAGAGTCTTCTACACCGGCGCGTCTGGGCGACCATGTAACGCTTGCGCTGAATCCGGAAAAGATTCACGTATTCGACCATGACACAGAATTAACAATTACAAACTAAGCTACTGTTTTTCATAATATTATATCCTTTTTGTATAGAAAAGCTGCCATTGGCAGTTTTTCTATACGTATAAAAAGGGAATTTTTTCCATTTTTGGATTTTACTTGAAATATATTTACATGATTATAATCTTTCTCTACGGAGATTGGTTATAGGAGAAGGAAGCATAAAATACAACCAACCCTGTATTTGCTTCCTTTCTTTTTATGAGCGCATAAATACCCGCAGGAGGCAGGCTATGAACCACGCAAAAGAATTACAGGCCATCCTTGACGAAACCATGGAGATTTCAAGGATTCCCATGAGCTTATATGATGAAAACGGAAGCTGCATTGCGTCTACGGCGCCGATGGATCACGCAATCGCCGACGCCGTCAGGGAGTTTCTTCATTCCGACATCGAAAACCAGTCGCTTGGCGTATATCATTATATCCGGATCCTCTGTCCGGATTCCCGCCTTTTTGTATTGCTCGCCGCCAGCTCCACACCGGACGCTTTCACAATCGGACGCTTAACCGCCGGGCAGATCCGGCGTTTTTTGGCCTCGCGGGAAGACGCTGTCACAAAAAGCGGCTTTATCCACAATCTGGTAAACGGAAACCTGTCGGAACAGGAACGGGAACGGCAGATAAAAAAACTGAAATTATCGCCCGCCATCTGGGGCGTATTCCTCATCGAATGCGCCGATGAACTAAAAGATTCCTATGCATATCCGATGCTTGAACACGCCTTTGCCGACAGCAGGACAGACTTCTGCTGCGAACTGGACGCCAGGCGTTTATTGCTTGTAAAAGACGTTACGAATATCCTCAAAGACTATGACCGGGAAACCTCCCATACCCCCCGCGCGCGCCGCAAAAAAACAACTGCTGCTGCAGACCTGCGTTCTTCTCCCGCGTTAAAACAGTTTGCACAGACGCTCGTTGATACGCTCCGCGCCGAGGCGCTCGTCCAGACGCACATCGGATACGGAAGGACGGCGGACAGTTTCACCGATCTTCCGGCCGCCTACCAGGAGGCCTGCACCGCCCTGCAGATACGCAATACCTTTTTTGCGGGGCAGGACACGATCTCCTATGACCGGCTCGGTACGGGGCGGCTCATCGCCAACCTGCCGCTTGATGTATGCCATGCGTTTTTATATGAGGTCTTTGGCGATGCGGTTCCGGAAAACCAGGACGAAGAAACGCAAAATACCATCCAGAAATTTTACGAAAATAACCTGAATATCTCCGAAACCGCCAGACAGCTTTATCTGCACCGCAACACGCTTGTATACCGGCTGGAACGCCTGGAAAAAACGCTCGGGCTGGACATCCGGAAATTCGACGACGCCATGACATTTAAGCTGGCAATGATGATTCTCGCGCATATACGGGAGCAGGAACCGCTGTCATAAGACTGCCGCACAGGGAATCCCTTCGCGGCAGCCCCGCTCTTTTATGCTGTTTTCAGGCAAAGCACCGTAAACGCGTTGGCGGCGACCGTCATCGCTGTCAGGACAGACGCCTCAGTATCCTCTTTCAGCGCAACCGTATCCGGCGTTTCCAGACAGTTATGATCCACCTTCGTCCTGCCGCAGAGCGTCAGCTGTCTCTCCAGACGCATGGTTTTCCCATCTTCATGCCGGAAATCAATCGTTACCGGCGTTTCATTCGCATTGACGATTTTTATATAAATCATGCCGGACGGCTCGTCAAGCGTCGCGTTATAATAAACCTTTTCTCTGCGAAGTTCCTTTTCCTGCCCTTTCGTATCCAGCGTGACTGTCCCCGTATAATCCGCGTACAGCTTCTGCACATAATAGCTCGGCGTCGCATAGGACGTTCCCGCGTCAAACCAGATCAGATCCGGCGACCATTGCGTAAATCCCATTCTCGCAAACAACGGCGCGTACGAAGCCAGCGCGACCACGTCGGCATTCCGCTCCACGCCCGTCAAAAACGCAGCTTCCGCAAGCGCGCCGCCAAGTGTGTTCGCGGCGGGATTATTATAACCGATCGCAGGGTGCGCGGCATATTCGCCCGCAAACACCTTTACCCCGCGCGGATATCCGTCATAAAAATCCGTATGCTCATAAAACCATTCCGGCTTTACATAATAATGCTCGTCGACTGCATAGACAAAATTTTCCTTCTTTGCGGCCGATTCGCGGATAAATTTCCATGCATTTTCATATTTTTCAGACGTAATGTCCGGCCCTGCCGAGCCGATCAGACGGATCTTTGGATATTTCGCATGAATCGTTTCTTCAAATTTTGTATACCGCGCAAAGAAACGCGCCTTCGGCGTTTCCCACTGCTCATTGCCAATGCCGAGCATCTCCAGCCCGAACGGTTCCGGATGCCCCATTTTTGCGCGCACCGCGCCCCATCTGGTATCTGTGCCGCCGTTTGCAAACTCTATCAGATCCAGCGCATCCTGCAAAAACTCCTGAAACCTCGGATCTTCCAGCTCCACCAGCTCATACGACTGGAACTGACACGCCAGCCCGACGTTCAGCACCGGAAGCGGTTTTGCGCCCAACAGCTCGCACAGCAGGAAAAATTCATAATATCCCATGCCGAGCGTCTGATTATAATGGGAAAACGGCCCATGCATTTCCGCCTGCTGGTCATACTCAAAGACCGCCCAGCGGCTCCAATTGCTCTTCCTCTGCTCTGCCGGCTTTAACGTTTCCTTAAACCGGTACCGGTTATCCAATGTGTTCCCTTCAATGATACATCCGCCCGGAAAACGCAGGAAGCCCGGATGCAGATCCTGTAATTTTTCAAACAAGTCCCTGCGGAAAATGCCCGCCACCGCATCCGACGGGAACATGGATACAAAATCAAATTCTACCGTTCCCGGCTGTGTCAGGCGGATCACAAAGACGGCGTGCTCCACATCTTCCTGCGCCTTTAATACCGCCTTATAATGGTTCCACTTTTTCAGCCCGTCCGCTTCCTCTGTCGCCGACATAATCTGCGCCGCCGCATAGATTTTGCCGTCCTTTTGCACAGACGCCTCATATGCGCCCTGATATTTTGCATTCCGCGCATAAAAAGACACATGGTATTCCAGATCTTTTTTCATGCAAATCCCGTCATATGCCTGATTCGCAAATCCGGCTCCCGTTTCCTTCGCCGTAAAACGCAGATAATGCGGGTTTTCTTCCGCAAGCGGGCTGCCCATCACAACCTTCATCTCCGCACTGGCTCCCTTCGGATACACGCTCCAGCCATATCCGCCGTCGAAAACGGTGTAATAATCGCCCTTCTCCCCCGCGCAGTCCAAAAATTCAAAAGACCTGTTTTCAATCATCTCCGCATACAGGCCGCCGTCCGCCGCATAATTGATGTCCTCAAAAAACAGGCCAAACATATCCGGCTGGATTGGCGCTTTTTTCTTTTCCGATACAATAAGTTCCATCGCAACACCCTCCTGAATATAAATAAGACTCGTTCTTGTTTCCTGTAGTTACAGCTTATCATATTGTCAGAAAAAAGCATAGTCATTTTCTTTTAAAAAAAGAGTTAAAAAAAACAAAAAAAATGTTGACAAACCCTTCCATTTCCGATATACTAAATAAGTCGGTTGGCAAACTGACAATGAAATGGGATCTTAGCTCAGCTGGGAGAGCATCTGCCTTACAAGCAGAGGGTCATAGGTTCGAGCCCTAT
>CANQQG010000004.1 GCA_947625875.1 uncultured Lachnospiraceae bacterium | reverse complement strand
TATTTTACCACTTTTCCCACATTTCGTTAAGCAAGTTACGATGCAAGCATCGGGGAATGTACCCTCCTATGATTCAAGCACGTCAATGACCGGTTCGGCCATGAAGCGGGCGATAAGATATTAAAAGAATTTTCCGCCGCGCTGCGGGAGATTTTCGGCAGCGATGGCTATGTATCAAGATACGGCGGAGATGAATTTGTCGTTCTTGTCCAAAACGGGGATAAAGACGCCATCAGCAGGCAGCTCACGCTTCTCCAAAAAAAGGCGGCCGCGATCATGCCATGCGACAATGCGGAAGAATGCGGAGATTTCGTGCTGACATTCAGTTGCGGGGCAGCCGTATTCCCCACCGACGCATCCGATCTCAAAAGCCTTCAGGCGGGCGCGGACAGCGCATTATATATCGTGAAGGAAAATGGACGGAATGGGTTTGGCTGGTATAAAAAGGAAGAATAAAGGAGAAAATGGCGCGGGGCGGCAGACTGTTCTGGTATCCGCTGCCGCGCCGTTTCTGTATCCGCCATTGCTCTGTCAACAACCTGCAGATAAACGCTTATTAATTTCTGTTATAAAATAATTGAAGCTGGGTGAACGGTTACTTTCTATATCCATATAGGCGCCTATTTTTTGTGCCCATTCACATTTATACTTACCTATTTCAAAATACGTTGAACACTCTCTTTTCAACTTAGACACTCCGCCTGGATAGACCACATCCGCAAGAACTTCCCATGTACCGCAGATACTATCCTGTACATATTCATGTAACTGCTGGAGCTTTGCCAAGGGATAAGCAGACAGAATAGCTGCCTCATCTCCCAAAAGCCATGCCTCGACTTCTTCGACTGCAATACAGAAAACATGATCCACTACAATCATATTTTCCCGTGCAACCTGATTCAGCTCAACAAGAAACTCCTGTGTATTACGGTTATCATTATCAAGCACTACTATAATTACGGCCGAAATATACTGAAGGCTTTTATTAAAACCCCGCAGATAAATTGCCAGATCATTAAGCAGTTTTCCGCTTTTCGTTTCTTTCACAGTTCTTCTTTTGGTAAAGCCTCCAATCCCTTTGAACGATTTACAGTCAAAAGTAATATTTTCTTTTTTCAACATAATTTTCCGCATAAGTATTTCAATTAAAGCAGCGCTTGATTGATCTTCGATCAGAAACTGAAAATGCATAATTCTCCCCTCATTAACCAAAATATCTGCTATACCAGAGATCTCCTACAGAAGCCCCCTCATCCACAAGCTCCTTAACAAAATCATAGCTTGCCGCCTGTTTTGCAGCAGAAAATCCATCTGTATCTTTTTCAAGAACCCAAACCTGACTCGGAGACAGTGCATTTACAAAAAAAGGACTATGCGTTGTAACAAATATCTGTTTTAAAAATCCTGTGCCTACATTCTTTTTCATTTCAATCGCAAGACTCGCAAGATATTGATGATATAAACCATTTTCGGGTTCCTCGACAAAAACAAGCTGTCGGGGATTTTTTTCATGGAGCAGCAGATAATACGCAAACAATTTCAATGTACCATCAGACATTCTCGGAGAAAAAAAGGGGTTATCAAATCCTTGCTGCCAAAATTCCAACACCATCTGCCCATTTGGCAGTTTTATCGGTTCTATTTTAGTAATGTTCGGAATCTTTGTCTGAATGTCCGCAAGAATTTTTTTAAATTCATTTGGATTCTCACGATACATATACTGCGCAACATTATTCAGATTACTTCCTGTCTTATTTAAATACTGAGCCGGTGCAGCGGTTTGAATCTGACGCGCTGCGTCCGGCGCAAAATAACAAAGATACCAACTCTTTAAAAAGGCAAGAAACATTTCAATACGGGAATACTGCTTCATCTCACCCAGCGTAACAATGCCAAGTTTTCTTGTGTCGGAAAGTTCAACCAGCTTTTTATCTCCGACAACAGAGCCATCCTCATCCTGACCCCCTTCAACGCCTTCAAAAGCATACCCCTTGCCATCTATGAGATATAAGAAAGAAAGCGGCCAACCGCTTTTAATTCCAGGCCTGCGCTGACGCAAGCGCTCTTCCTTAACATAGGGTCTATCCATTTTATCCTTTGCAATTGTTAATTCATACGTGATCGGACGCGAATTGCGGGTTTCTTTATAATAAATTTCAAAGTGAATGGGGCCGCCGCTATTCTGGGAAACTAACTGATCGTATCCGCCCCTGTTATTAGCATCGCACGCCGCTTCCACATCAGCAGACAAGCAGTCAGAAATAAATCCAAACGCATCTGCAAGCGTGCTCTTTCCGTTTCCGCTCGCTCCGATAATCGCAACTATATTGCCCAATTCATCTCCGGTTCGATCACTAAACAATTTTCCCATTTTTATGCTTTTCAGGGAACCGTAATTTTGTATTGCAATGCCAAGTATTTTACCCATAATAAATACCCCCAGATTATGTTTTTCGACCATCCATCATTCCTGCAGCCTGTTAAAACCGCAACTTCAACTCCACCCTTACCGGCGCCTTCACATATCCGGCAAACAAATCGCCATCAGAAGGTTTTCCAACAATACTGCCATAATGCGTAGGAATCACCGTCTCCGGCCGGATGGCATCCACAAGCTCCGCCGCTTTTTTCGCATCCATCGTATAAACGCCGCCAATCGGTATCAGCGCAATGTCACACCGGACTGCTTCCGCTTCTTTTGTGGCGTCCGTATCCCCGGAGATATAGATGCGTTTCCCACCAATCCGCAGAACATAGCCCACCCACCCGGCGCTCTTTGGATGGAACGGCTTCCGGACGTTATATGCCGCAACCGTCTCAAACTCCAGTCCCTCCACTTCCCGGCAGTCGCCCGGCTTTACCGTCACAATCTGTCTTACCAGGCCGGAAACCTCCTGCGCCCTGCGCTCCATCTTCTCCGGAACGATAAGAAGCGTCTGGCTATTTACGGCTTTTCCGATATCTTCCGGTGAAAAATGGTCATAGTGGTCATGCGTAATCAGGATATAGTCCGCATCATGCGGCTCTGCCGTCAGCTGAAACGGGTCGATGTAAATCGCGCTGTCCCCGTCCTTGATGCGGATGCTGCTCTGCGTAAAAACTTCAATCTTTTCTGTCATGATAATAAACCTCCCTCTGTCAGTGACGATACTCACGGTAATACAGCGTACTTCAATTTGGTATTTTAATATACGCTTCCCGGCATATCATATTTTTTCATTGTTTCCAAATTGCGGCATTCATGCTTTTCGTAATACCCAATAAGCCTGCCATTGTCCCGCAGCGCCACCATGTATACGTCCTTATTCTGCTTTTCATTGTGAAAAGTGTACACGATGTTGTGGCTCTCATCCGAAGCGAACCAGTCCGTCACCCGCTTTATCTTTTCCGCCGATTCCGGATTATGACAATCCAGCAGGCTTCTCCCAATCAGCTTTTCACCGCCCCGTCTGGCATAATTTTCTACCGCCGCCGGGTTCATGTAGATGATCTCATGCTGCAGATTGCAGATGACAATCGGGCAGCGATCCTGGTCTACGATACTTTTGTAAAAAATACCATACGAGTTCTTTTTTTCTGACATAATTATCCCTCCTGAATCATTGGCCTTTTCTCAAAATCAGGCTGAGCCGATTTTCCCCGCCCTCAAAAGCCCCATATCTCAGATTATAGCATACGTTTCTAAACCCGACAATTGTTTTGCCGGTTCAGAGCAGGAAAAGAAAAACGCACCTTGCGGGCTGCAGGCAAAAATGTTAGTATAAAGTTATCATATTACGAATCAGGAGGTTATTATGGGATACGCAGAAGAATATCAAAAGAAACTCGTCTCCGCTGATGAAGCAGTCAAGGCTGTGCAGTCCGGAGATTGGATCGACTATGGCTGGTGCAACGGCACGCCGGATGCGCTTGATAAAGCGCTTGCAAAACGCACGGACGAACTGACGGATGTAAAGGTGCGCGGCGGCATTTTGCTCAAACAGCCCGCCATTTTTGAACGTGAGGACGCGGGCGAACATTTTACGTGGAATTCCTGGCATATGTCAGGCGTGGAACGGAAACTGATCAGCCGCGGCTGCGCTTATTACGCGCCGATCCGTTATTCCGAACTGCCGCGTTACTACCGCGACCTGAAAAATAAAAACGCAGTCGCCATGTTCCAGGTTGCGCCAATGGACAACCACGGTTACTTTAATTTCGGGCCAAACGCTTCCCATCTTGCCGCTGTCGTAGAGACTTCGGCAACCGTCATCGTGGAAGTGAACCAGAATATGCCGCGCTGCCTGGGCGGGACGGAAAATAACGTACATATCTCAGATGTGGACTTTATCGTGGAGGGCGATAATCCGCCGATCGGCGAAATGGGCGCGGGCGGTCCCGCCACCGAAGTAGATAAAGCCGTCGCCAAATTAATCGTTGACGAGATCCCGGACGGCGCATGCTTACAGCTTGGCATCGGCGGGATGCCAAACGCAGTCGGCTCCCTGATCGCGGAATCCGATTTAAAAGACCTTGGCGTGCATACCGAAATGTATGTGGATGCATTCGTAGACATCGCAAAAGCCGGAAAGATCAACGGCTCGAAGAAAAATATCGACCGTTTCCGCCAGACTTACGCTTTTGGCTGCGGCACAAAGAAAATGTATGATTATATGGACGAAAATCCGGAACTTATGAGCGCGCCGGTCAGCTATACGAACGATATCCGCTCGATTTCCGCGCTGGATAATTTTATTTCGATTAATAATACCGTCGATCTGGATCTCTTCGGACAGGTCAACGCGGAATCCTCCGGCATCAAGCACATCAGCGGCGCCGGCGGGCAGCTTGACTTCGTGCTTGGCGCATATTTATCCAAAGGCGGCAAGAGCTTCATCTGCTGCTCTTCTACGTATACGACCAAAGACGGCCAGTTAAAATCCCGCATCCTGCCGACCTTAAACGCGGGTTCCATCGTGACCGATACGAGGGCAAACGTGCATTACCTTGTTACCGAATACGGGCTTGTAAATTTAAAGGGACTTTCCACCTGGGAGAAAGCGGAAGCAATCATATCCATCGCGCATCCGTCCTTCCGCGACCAGCTGATCACGGAAGCGGAACAGATGCATATCTGGAGACGGAGCAACCGCAGATAATTTACGGCAATTTTTATTTCCGCGCTTTTGCGCAGCCGGGCAGGGGAGAAACTTTCTCCTGCCTGTGCGCATTTGCGCCATCCTGTCGGCATTGTATGTATAGGGGCACTCTCGTCTTTTGCCGTCATTTTCAAGCCCTCCCATGTGGCGGCTTTGAAGAGGCGCGTCCGGCGGTCTATGCCGCAGGCTTTGTCCTCGTACGTTGGCGGCTCGATATGCGATTAATGTATGGGACAAAAAACGCATTATTACAAGGAGGGACAGATCTTGAAAAAACAAACCATGCTTCTGGCAGCCGCGCTCTGCGCGCTTGCGCTGTCCGGCTGCGGCGGCACATCGACCGGAAATAAAAAAATCGACAATGCCGTCTATACGAACGATTATGTTTCGCTCGCCCCATATACCGGGCTTTCCGCGGAAAAGAAAAAATATGAGGTGACGGACGAGGCGGTGAAGGAAAAAATCAACGATGACTTATCCGACTATGCGGAATACGAGTCTGTCGACCGCCCTTCGCAGGACGGCGACACCGTCTGCGCGGATTACTCTGTTTATGACAATGGCAGCCTCTTAGAAGAATCTATTGATGAAAACTATTCGTTTGTAATCGGCCAGGAAGATTTTGGAAGTGAGTTTGACGGCAAACTGACCGGCGTTTCCAAAGGCGACCATTTAGAATTTACGATTTCGTATGACGAGGATTTTATGTACAGCGACTGGGCGGGGAAAACCCTGAATTTTACTGTTGACGTCAAAGACGTCCAGATTGAAATCCTGCCTGAATGTACGGACGAATTTGTGCAAAAAAATCTGGGGTACGACAGCTACGACGCCTACGCTGACGCGGCAAGAGAAAGCCTCGCCGAACAATACGAACAGGAAAGCAGTGATGAGTTGAAAGAAAATCTGCTGCAGCAGGTGATCGACAGCTCTTCGGTTCTCTCTTATACAGACGAAGCATATAAAGAGGCGCAGGCTATCGTCGAAAATGACTATATGGCTTATGCCGATATGTTCGGCCAGACGCTGGACGAGCTCTATGACACGTTAGAGATTACGGAAGACGACCTCGAAGAAGAAATCCGCGCGCAGCTCTACCGCACGCTTGTCGTAGACGCGATCCTTGAAAACGAAAATATCAGTCTGACGGACGCGGAATACGAAGAGGGCGTAGCTTTATATACGGAGATGTATGAATATGATTCGACCGATGATTTTTTAGCGGATTACAGCAAAGAAGATATCACAGAACGGCTTTTGGAGGATAAAGTCCTGAACCTTTTAGTTGAAAACGCTGACATAACCGAAACGCCCGCGGTATACGAAGACGGGGAATGATTCTGCCCCGCGCATACGCATTTGGCAAAAAAACGGCATCCGGATTCCCCATAATCCGGATGCCGCTTTTTGACGCGCTACTGTTCCATCTGCCTTCCCAGAAAACCCGCCGCCGTCATCGCCAGCTTGCTTTCCGTCTCTCCTATCCTCGTTTTTTCATCTTTATTATATAAGATCACCGAACCGATCGCATCCCCTTCACAGATGATCGTGCTGATCGCCTGTGAAACAAAATCCCCGGCGTCATCTAACGTCACTTTAATAAAATCACTCTCTTCCTTGCTTGCAACAACGCTGTCCCGGTCCTCTATGACGCATTCCAGCTGATGGCTGATCGGCTTGCCCTCAAAATCCTTCTTGCCGCTGCCGGAAGCCGCGATCACATGATCCCGGTCCGTAATGCAGACCAGCATCCCCGTCGTCTGGGCAAGCGATTCTGCATACTGCCCTGCAAACTCACTCAGTTCCCCGATCGGAGAATATTTCTTTAATATAATCTCGCCTTCGCGGTCGGTAAAAATTTCCAGCGGGTCCCCTTCCCTTATCCTTAAAGTCCTTCTGATTTCTTTCGGCACAACCACCCTGCCTAAATCATCAATTCTTCTCACAATTCCTGTCGCCTTCATATTTAAAATTCCTCCGTTTTCTTTCTGTAATAACCCTGTCCCGGATAATTCCGGTTTCCATGGATAAAATTGCGCAATCCTTTTATAGTTACGGCTGCTTTCCCATTTATGGAAACAGTATCTGTAAACGGAGAAATTTTATGTACGCATTCAGGGAAAGATTTTATTTCTTTTTATTTTCAATCCCCTTCATCGTCAGCTGGATTCTCTTTTTCGCCGGATCCACGCTCATCACCTTTACATCCACAACATCCCCGACGCTGACCGCCTCCAGCGGATGTCTGATAAACTTATCGCAAATCTGCGAAATATGCACCAGGCCGTCCTGATGCACGCCGATATCCACAAAGGCTCCGAAATCAATGACATTCCTTACCGTCCCCTTCAGGACCATGCCCGGCGTCAGATCCTTCATTTCCAAAACGTCGCTGCGCAGAATCGGCTTTGGCATATCCTCACGCGGGTCGCGCGCCGGTTTTTCCATCTCCTTTACAATATCCCGCAGCGTGATCTCCCCGATTCCCAGTTCCTCCGCCAGCTTTTTATAATCCTGTATTTTTCCGGAAATCCCTTTTAAATTGCCCGATGCAAGATCTTTTGGCCCGTATCCGAGCTTTTCCAACAGCCGCTCCGCCGCCCGATAGCTCTCCGGGTGCACCGCCGTCGCATCCAGCGGGTTTTTCCCTCCGATAATGCGCGTAAACCCTGCGCACTGTTCATAAGCTTTCGGGCCAAGCTTTGCGACTTTTAAAAGTTGCTGACGGGATTCAAACCTGCCGTTTTCCTCCCGGTACGCGACAATATTTTTCGCCACCGCCTTACTTACGCCCGAAATATATTCCAGCAGGGACGCCGACGCTGTGTTGAGATCCACGCCGACCTTATTGACGCAGTCTTCGACGACGCCGCTTAACGCTTCGCTTAATTTTTTCTGGTTCATATCATGCTGGTACTGCCCGACGCCGATGGATTTCGGATCGATCTTTACAAGCTCCGCCAGCGGATCCTGCAGCCGCCTCGCCATAGACGCCGCGCTCCTTTGCCCCACGTCAAAATTCGGAAATTCCTCTGTCGCAAGCTTGCTCGCGGAATACACCGAAGCCCCGGCTTCATTTACAATGACATACTGCACAGGCTCTCTGAGCTCCTTTAACAGCTCTACGATCACCATTTCCGATTCGCGCGACGCCGTCCCGTTCCCGAGCGAGATCAGCGTCACATGATATTTTTCGATGAGATTTTTGATCACCGCTTTTGCTTCCTCAACCTTGTTCTGCGGCGCTGTCGGATAGACGACCGTTGTGTCCAGCACTTTGCCGGTCGCGTCCACAACGGCGATCTTACAGCCCGTCCGGAATGCAGGATCCCAGCCCAGCACAACCTGATTGACGATCGACGGCTGCATCAAAAGCTGCTCCAGATTTTTTCCAAACACTCTGATCGCGCCGTTCTCCGCCATTTCCGTCAGGCTGTTGCGGATCTCCCGCTCAATCGCGGGCGCAATCAGACGCTGGTAGCTGTCCGCAATCGTATCCTGCAATACCGGCGTTGTGTAAGGATTTTTCTTTACGATCACCTGCTTATTCAGATAACGGAGAATCTCCTCTTCCGGGGCTTCGATTTTTACAGTCAGTATTTTTTCGGCTTCCCCGCGGTTTAGCGCAAGCACACGGTGTCCGGCGATCTTTGCCACCCGATCCGAAAACTCATAATACATCTCATAAACAGACTCCGCCTCCGGATCTTTTGCGGCAGACGTGACCATGCCTTTTTCCTGCGTCATGCTCCGGATGCGCATCCGGTAATCCGCCTCATCCGAGATCGCTTCGGCAATGATATCCTTTGCCCCCGCAATCGCCTCTTCCACCGTATGCACTTCCTTTTCCGGATCCAAAAACGCTTCCGCTTCTTTCTCCAGCGGCTTTTGCGTCATCTGGAGCGATATGATATTCGCAAGCGGCTCAAGCCCTTTTTCTTTCGCCACCGTTGCGCGCGTCCGGCGCTTCGGGCGGTACGGACGGTACAGATCCTCGACCACGACCATCGTTTCCGCCGCCTCAATCTGCGCTTTTAACTCATCCGTAAGTTTCCCCTGCTCCTCGATGGCCGCAAGCGCCTGCTGCTTTTTTTCTTCCAGATTGCGCAGATAATTCAGCCGCTCGTGCAGATTCCGCAAAACCTCGTCATTGAGGGAGCCTGTCGCCTCTTTGCGGTAACGCGCGATAAACGGAATCGTGTTCCCCTCGTCAATTAATTTCACCGCGGCCTCTGCCTGTCCGGTTTTGATCTGAAGTTCCTGTGCGAGTTTTTTTATAATGTCCATTTATAAATTTCCTTTCTTTTTTCTGGCATTGTGTTTTTATGCATATCGTGTTATACTTTTTTTATCATACAAATGTTCGGAGGTATTTCCATGGATTTCCATCAAAATCCGGACGACGGGCCGCGCAGTTACCAGTATGCGCAGTACCGCCCGCCGCAATCAGACAAACGTTCCAATGCCATGACGGTCGCCGCTGTGATATTCAGCATCCTTGCCGCTTCGACAACGTGCTGTATTTATTTTTCCATTGTCTGCGGCGCGCTCGGCGTCACATTCGCCCTGCTGTCAAAAGGCGGCGAATTAACCATGTCAAAAACGGCTTCCACCGCGCTCTGGCTCAGCGTCGGCAGCATGGCATTGACCGTATTCCTGACCGGCATTGCATTTGCGAGCGTCATCAGCCAGTACGGCAGCCTTGACGCATTTGCGGACGCCTATATGAAAATGCTCGAAGACTACAGCGGCGGCCTGACTTATTAAGCTACAACAGATAGCCGTATTTATAATGCAGCAGATTCTTCACCGCAAAATTCAGGATCAGGATAACGCCCGCCGCCACTACGTATGCGCTGCGGTAATGCAGGCCGACCGCAAGCCGCCGTCCGCTTAACCGTTCCACCGTCTGGCTCACCATAAAGGCCGCATATACGCCGGCCCCATACGGCACAAGCGGATGATAATAAAAGGACAGGCAGATATTCCCCTGCAGCAGGGCGCGCACCGCCCGCGTGCCGCCGCATCCGGGACAATAATAGCCTGTGAGCAGATGAAACAGGCACGGCGGGACGATACAGCGGGACTGGCGCCCCGGATAAATGAGCGCAAAAACAGACAGCAGCAGCAAAATGCCGCCTGCCAGATAAAAATAATCTTCTGTTGTCTTTAATCTGCATTTATTTTTCATTCTGCCATTTCCCGCCTGCCATAAATGTGCTATACTGATTTTACATGATTCTATCATACCATATTTATTCAAAAAGAGGGAGATGTTTTTATGACGATCGGAAATATTGGCAATTTTTACGGTTATATGCAAAATACAGATCCGATAAGCGCGCCGCAAAACGGCATAAAAAATACTGCCGGAACGCAGGAGCCCGAAGAGGCGAAAGGCTTATCGGATAAAACGAAGGTGAAAAACGGCTACCGTTCCTCACCGGAAGACTGCCAGACCTGTAAAGAACGGAAATACCAGGACGGTTCAGACGAGTCGGACGTTTCCTTTAAGGCGCCGGGGCATATTTCTCCGGAAGCGTCCGCTTCTACGGTGATGGCGCATGAACGGCAGCATGTGTCAAATGCGTACCAGAAAGCTGCGCAGAATGATGGAAAAGTCGTCTCCTGCAATGTCACGCTCCATACGGCGGTCTGCCCGGAATGCGGTACGGTTTATGTCGCGGGCGGGACGACAAATACCTCCATTTCCTACCCGAATGAATCCAATCCTTACCAGCGCGACAAAAAAGCGCAGGATGCGATCCGTTTTACAGGCGCGAACATTGATTATGTCGCATAACAGTTTTTCAATTTTCAGGAAAGGAAACTCATTTTTTATGGCAAAACGAAATTCCGCCGAATTAAAAAGGCTTGCCCGCCAGTTCCTGATGGGCAATTATACGCTTTTTATCCTCGCCGCGCTGATCACGCTGATCCTGCCGGCGGCGCTGCTGTCGCCTTTCGCAGCGAATGCCGCGCCGGGCACACTGAATTTTTCAATGGTTACGTATTATATCGCGGCCTTTATTATCTCTATCTTATCGGAACTGCTGTCAGCGGGCGTCATACATTTACATATGCAGACTGCGAGGAGACAGCCGGTTTCCCTTGTGGATCTGTTCTGGACGTTCCGAAACCGTCCGGACCGTTTTATCCTCGCAGTCATATTAAAAGCGCTGCTTGTGCTTCCGCCCGCAGCGCCCCTGATCATATTTTCCTTTACGGCTGCAGATATCCATGCGGTATCTTCGTACGTGATTTTTTTTGCATTGACGCTGCTGTTTCTTATCTTTGCAGTAATAATCAGCCTGACCTACAGCCTGGTCTACCCGCTTTACATGGACCATGCAGAGCTGTCCGTAACAGAGGGGTTCCAGCTTTCCCGCACACTGATGCACGGAAATAAAAAACGGCTTTTTACGCTGTATCTGAGCTTTCTGGGCTGGGCGCTGCCCGGCGTCCTCTCCCTCGGCGTCGGTATGCTGTGGATCAGGCCATACATGACGCAGACGATAACAAACCTCTACCTGGATATTACAAACCAGTTGGATCCGCCGCCGGAGCACATTGATGCGACGATCTCGGATGAAGCGGCGCGGTTTTTATAACAGGCCGCTCTTCCCAAACCGCTCATAATCATACACCGCCCGCAGCAGTTCCCCGACGCTCCACGCCTGCGCAAAACAGCCGCGCGAAACCGTCGGCGCGCCGCCGTCATAGATTTCCGCGACCTGCGCCACGCAGCCTTCCGCCAGCCAGGGCTCCAAACGTTCCAGCCCTTCCTTTACTTCTTTTAACAGCGCGTCCCTTTCAGCGGTATCTTCGCATTTTCCCGCATATCTCAGGCAGGCCCGGTAATATGCGCCAAGCGGGAACGCCCATACCGTCCCCTGATGGTATGCCCTGTCGCGCTTTTCCATCGGGCCGATATAAACCGCATGGAAATCCGGATCCCATTTTGAAAGTGTGCGCAGCCCGATCTCCGTATACAGCTCGTCCTTTACTTTTTGGATTACCAGCCGCTCTTTTTCCGGCGGGAGCATGGTAAACGGCGTCGAAAGCGCCCAGATCTGATTGCAGCGTATCTGGTTTTCTTCTTTATTGCCCGATAAAACGTCTTTTAAACACTGCTCCTTTTCATTCCAGAATTTTTCCAGAAACGAATCTCTGACACGCTGCGCAAGCTCCGCATAGGAGCAGCCGCCCGTCAGCCGCTCCATGATCCGGAGCGCGCTGTACCAGTATGCATTGATCTCCACCGGCTTGCCATGTCTCGGCGTAGGCAGGAAGTCCCCCACTCTTACGTCCATCCACGTCAGCTGCTCATAACCGTCCCCGGCGCAGATCAGCCCGTCATCGTCCATCCGGATATGGAAATCCGCGCCCTTTTTATAATGCGCTATGATATCCTCAAAAACAGGCAGAAGCTCTTCTTTAAAATCATAATCCCCCGCATATTCCATATATTCAAATGCGGCATTGATGAATAAAAGCGGCGCGTCCGCGGAATTATACATCGGCGTGGCGTCCCCTTCCGGAAAAAGGTTTGGCAAAAGCCCGCCCTTTTCATAACGGGCAAATGTGCGCAAAATGCTCTTGCACGTTTCAAAACGGCGCGTCACCAGCGTGACGCCCGCCAACGCGATCATCGTATCCCTGCCCCAGTCCTCAAAATAAGGATAGCCCGCAATCATGCTTTTGCCGTTTGTGGACGCGCGCTCCACCACGTACGCGTCCGCGCTTACCGCAAGCTGTTTCCCAAGCGCGGTGCGAAGTCCCGCTCTGTGCGCGAGCTCCCGCTTCCGGCCGGCCTCGCTCTCCGCCAGCCGGTCATATATCCCGGCATGGCACACATACGGCCTGTCACTGAAAATGACCGTAACCGCGCCATCGTTTCCATGCCCCAGGTCATATAGGATACGGCAATTCATAAGGGCATTTCCATACGCCTCCCGCCCGTCCCGCGCGTCCTGTGAAAAATACATTTCGCCAAACAGCGTTTCCGCCATCGGCTCAATCCGCGCATCCGCCGCAAGATACAGGCTGTACCCGTCCCGTATCATCTTATAGCAGCTATAAGCTTCCTCCTGCGCATACGGCTCCAGCGCAGGTTTCCGCGCGGCGTCAAAGGATTCCTTTTTCGGCGAGAAGCGGATCAGCGGCGTAAGCTCCAGCCGGACGTCCCTGCCCTGCGGGTTTAAAACCGTATACTTCAAAGCGACGGTATTTTCCCCATGCGCCATCAGAACTGTTTTGCGGATCGTCACGCCGTCCGCCTGAAACGTCCACGACGGCGCGCCCGCGTCAAAATCGTCATAGACAAATTCGCGCAGGCAGGTATAGCCCGCATAGTCCCCGCCCGCCTTCATCCGCTGCGTCGTAAGCGTATGCGTTTCCCCGTCAATCAGCGCCTGTTCCAATACATTTGTCACAAGATGCCATCTCACATTCGGGGCTTTTCTTGCCGCCATGAGCAGGGCATGGTCGCCCCTTGCCGCCGCGCCCGCAGCGGTCAGGCTGCAGTAGCCCCCAAGTCCGTTTGTGAGCAGGAAACATTCCCGTTCCGCCTGCTCGATCGTTTTCCATTTATCCTTTTGAAATACAAATCTCATATGCACTCCCTTTACGCAATCGTCTCCATATACTTTTCCGCTTCCGCCTGAAATTTCTGAAAAAGAGAATTATATATAACAGTTAATAAATCCTGATGCCATACTTATCCATATCCTCCTTTAAAAAAACGTTCTGACATTGATCATAGTCAAATACATCAATCCGTTTTAATGTCATAATCGCAGCAAGCCGCTCTTCCAGATATCCGATATCATTACACCCTTTCACGATAATGTCAATGTCACTTTCCTCCGTAGCCGTCCCTGTCGCATAAGAGCCAAACAGATAAAGATGCGCAACGCCCAGCTCTATACAGATACGCTGTATCTGCGCTAATATTTCATCAAATTCCATCCTGTAAATACCCCTCCCACTCCAAATACAGCTGATAAACCAAAAATGCGGATATCGGCCCGAGCAACACGCCCGCCCCGCCATAAATATGCAGCCCGATATAGATGCTCATCAACACCAGCACCGGCGGATAGCCGAGGTTTTTTCCAATCAGCCGCGGCTCTAAAAACTGCCTTGCAAGGCTGCACAGCACATAGAGCAGGCCGTAAACGACGGACAGCGCATATTTCCCGTTGACAATATCAATCAGAATCCAGGGCACAAAGACAACGCCCGTCCCCACAAACGGCAGCGCGTCGCAAACGCCGATACCAAGCCCTGCCAGCAGCGCATACGGATTCCCGGTAAAAAATAATCCGGCTATGCAGATGCCGCTGACCGTCAATAAGATTATCAGCTGCGCTTTTAAATAAGCGCCGCCCGCTTCCTGTCCCCGCCGCTTGATTCGCAGAGCCAGTTTTCCGATCTCGGATTCCCGCGCCGCCTTTGCCAGCGTTGGATAATCGGTCAGAATCAGCATACCGGATATGACAGAGACCAGCATGACGCCCATCGCTGAAAAGACAATCTTTGCATAAGAAACGGAATTTTTTAATAAATACGGCAGCGTTTTTGTGCGGACGCCCGCCATCACTTTACGTTCCAGTTCCATAAACTTCTGCTGCGCGCCGTTTACGCGCACGCCAAATTTTTCCTCCGCAAATTCACAGCAGCCGCACCAGATATGGAGCATCCCTTCTTCGATTTCAGCGCCATGCCCCATAAGCGACGAAATCTGCTCCCATGCCGCCCGTCCCGCAAAAAAACATCCCGTCCCCACAGCGGCCAGCACACAAAAGACCACAGCGGCCGCAGCCAGCCCGCGGCTTTTTCCGGTCTTCTCCGCCAGCCTGTCAACCAGCGGGTGCAGCAGCATCGCAAGCAGCGCGCCGAGCCCAAACGGCAATACGAGCGGCAGGATAAACCGCATGGCAAGATATACCCCTGTCACAATCCCTGTAAATAAAAACGCTTTTTTGACCTGTTCCCGTTCATACCATCTCATACAAAAAGTATGCGCGATTCCTGCCGCATTATGTATTTCGCCAAAAACTCACAAAATTTCCCTGACGGCCGAAAACTGTCGGAAGACCTCCTGCGACGGCGCGATCGCAAACTGCATTTCCTTTTTGGTCTCCGGATGCGTAAACCGCAGACGGAACGCGCACAGGCCAAGCCCGCCGCCGCTCGCCGCACCGTATTTCTGATCTCCCGCAAGCGGCGTTCCAAGATGCGCCATCTGCGCCCGGATCTGATGATGCCTGCCGGTAAACAGGCGCACCTGCACCAGATTCAGGCTCTTATCCGGCAGCGTTTCCAGCAGACGGTATTCCAGTTTTGCTTTTTTCGCCTGCGGCTCCCGCGCCGCCACGACACGCGAAAGATTATTTTTTGCATCCTTTTTCAGATAATCCTCCAGCACGCCCTCCGCCTGCAGCATCACGCCCTCCGTTACCGCCAGATATTCTTTCGTAAACGCGCCATGCGCCAGCTGCGCACTGAGCGCGGCTGTGCTTTTCTGATTTTTCCCAAATACCTGGATGCCCTCCGTCGGTTGGTCCAGCCGGTGCGCCATTCCGATATACGGATCTGCCTCCCGGCGGTTCCTGTAATTGCGCAGCAGGCTCACCATGTCCTGCCTGCCCGGATTTTTTGTCTCGGACGCAATGCCTGCGGGCTTGACGCATACAAGGATATCCGCGTCTTCATATAAAATATTAAGTTCCTGTGCGCTTTTTATTTTCTGATACATATATGTTTTATCCCTATACCTGCCGTTACTTCGTGAAGATCAATATTAGCCAAGCAGCTTATATATGTAACGCAAGATGTCCATATCGGATACCATCTACGTTTCCAGCGCACCGCAATGACAAAAATCACGATGCCTTATCCAGCATATCATAAATATAAGTCCGCAGGCCATCCTCAGTATTTATGCCGTATTTTTGGTTTATTAAGATATAGTAATCCATGATCCTTGCTTTCTGAAGGAGCTCGCTGGAAGGGATGCTGTCACCATATCCTTTCCTCGCTTCCATCCATGGATCCTCATTGTGCGTAATTTTCTCCAACACTTTTCCGCTGTACATACCGAAAGTATTTACCACAAGGTCGATCACCCGTTTCTCATCCGCTGTCAGGGCATCCACCTTACCTTCCAGAAGCGCAAACCGCGCGTCATCAATCGGATTATATTTGAAATCCCTGAAAAGCTCATACACCTCCGGATATACCGGGCCATGTACCCATGCCCTGCAATCCTCTTGAAAAATCGGCTTCCCATACAACGCAGAATAAACGCCCTGGATAAAGTAAAGCAGCTTCTGCAGCATGAGCGGCGTTACCTCCTCCAGCTTTTCAAAGATATACGCGATCACCCTGAGCATCTTATCCGACACAGAAAACAGACGCTCTATGCTTTCTGCTGCGGTAAAAGCCTTCCTATACGCCGCATCCGTCAGTCTCTTCCGGTTCTCCATGAGTTTCTGCTTCATGTATGCCGGAGATGAAAGCGCCATTTTAATAATATCAGAATACTCTTTAGAAGGCGCCTGCCCTTCCAGATACCTCGACATGGTCACCTCCCCGAATCCAAGCGCCAGGGACAACGGCGCCTTTCCGATCTTATAGATCTTCATCAGCCTTTCGATATCATCAATTGATACAAGCCCCTCTGCCGCCCTGTACTGCTCATCAATTTCCTGAACATTCTTATCAATAAGACCCGGAATACTCATTTCCTCACCGCAATCAGCGCAGACAGCCACAGTGATTCCAAAAGTGTAATTTTTATCCTTTATATTCCTTACAATGTCCTTCTTCTGCAAAAGATACTCTGTCTCTTTCCTGCATTCTATACAGAAATCTCTTCTTCCCTTCTCTGACATAATGGCCACCTCCGATTTGCCCCTGATCATTTGAAATAATATGTAAGCGGATACTTCTGTTCATGAAACGAAATGATGATTATAAAACAGTTTTCCAACTTGTTGAATTTGATATACAGAAAAACCGTCTTTTCTTTCGTTCCATTTCTCTCTAAAAGGACTACATCCTTTCCAAATACGTATAGTCTTTCATGTTCAAAACCCTTATGCTCATTCTGCAGGATTTCCGAAAAGTCCATTACCGTAAGGCTCAATATGATTTCTTTTGCTTTTGCCTCATCAATAACATAATCCAGAAACAAGTTAATGTTATCCTGTCTTCTGGCATTCTGGTCAAGTCGGTAATTGTCTTTCCGCACAGCTTCCTTCACCTCGGAAAGATACTGTTCTATGTCTTTCTTATCTATATTCAATACTTTATCCTCCGCAGAGTGTATGATATGTTTTTTAATTTTTTCTATCACCAGTATAACCGCTTGATTGCTTTTTGTCAATATTCCATCATCAAAAACGGTAGCAATTTTTCCCCGCCAACGATTATATAAAAAAATTGTTACATATTTAATCGCGTTTCAAGCGCATTCACAGCAGTCATAGGTCGTCCCCATTACGGAAAAAGTCCTCCGCCTTATGGCGAAGGATTAATTATCCATTGGTAAATTTTCCATCAATAACTTAGTTCAGAACACCCAAAACAGCCCCCACATTCCCAAATCACAGCTTAAACCGATACCCCACGCCCCAGATCGTCTCTATATACTGCGGCTTCGCCGTATTAAACTCTATCTTTTCACGAATTTTTTTAATATGCACCGTAACGGTCGCAATGTCCCCGACCGACTCCATATCCCAGATCTCCTTAAACAGTTCCTCTTTTGTAAACACATGGTTCGGGTTCTGCGCAAGGAAAACGAGCAGGTCAAACTCCTTGGTCGTAAACTGCTTCTCCTCCTCATTCACCCAGACGCGCCTCGCCGTCTTATCGATGCGGATGCCGCGGATCTCAATAATGTCATTTTGCGGCATCCCGCTCCCGATCAGCCGCTCATACCTTGCCAGGTGCGCCTTTACCCTTGCGACAAGCTCGCTCGGCGAAAACGGCTTTGTCACATAATCGTCCGCGCCAAGCCCCAGCCCGCGGATCTTGTCAATGTCGTCTTTTTTCGCAGACACCATCAGGATCGGCAGATTTTTCTGCTCCCTGACCTGACGGCAGACTTCAAAGCCGTCCAGCCCCGGCAGCATCAGATCCAGAATGATCATATTATAATCCTCGGACAGCGCTTTTTTCAGCCCCTTTTCGCCGTTTGGCTCAATCTCCACCTCAAAGCCGCTCAATTCCAGATAATCCTTTTCCAGTTCGGCGATCGCCATTTCATCTTCTATTATTAGTATCCTGCTCATTTGGAACCTCCTGATATTTACGGATCACCAGATACATAATCGTACCTGTCGCCTCCTTGCTTGTCGCCCATATTTTCCCGCCATGGTCTTCCACGATCTTGCGGACAATCGACAATCCGATCCCGCTCCCTCCGATCGCCGAATTGCGCGATGCGTCTGTGCGGTAGAAACGGTCAAAAATATAGGGCAGGTCTTTCTGCGCAATGCCCTTGCCGTTATCCTCGATCTCAATCTGGATAAAATCGCCCACATCTTTAATGCGTATATTGATCAGCCCATGCTCCTTATCCATATATTTTACGGAATTGCTGATAATATTATCAATGACGCGCTTTAACTGTTCCGGGTCGGCAATGATCATAACGCCGTCGTCCGCGTAATCAAAATACGAAAGCCCGATATTCTGCGCCTCCAGCTCCAGCCCAAGCTCCTCTACGCAGTCGTCAAAATAATCCGCGACATTGATCTTATTAAAATTATACGGGATACGGTTCGTATCGATCTGCGAATAGATCGTCAGCTCATTGATCAGCCTGTCCATATCATTCGCCTTGCTGTAGATTGTGCGGATATATTTATCCATCTTTTCCGGCGTATCCGCCACGCCGTCCATGATCCCCTCTACATAGCCCTTGATCGCTGTGATCGGCGTCTTCAGGTCATGTGAAATATTGCTGACCAGAATGCGGTTTTCCTTTTCCGATTCCAGCTTTTCCTCCGCAGATTCTTTCAGCCGCTGGCGCATCTCCTCAAAATTCTGGAACAGCCTGCCGATCTCATCGTCATTTTCCACCTCAACCGTAAAATCCAGGTTCCCTTCCTTGATATTCTGCGCCGCTTCCTCCAGCTTATGGATCGGCGCGACGATTCCCTTATAAATCCACCAGGTAATCGCAAGCGCGGTGAACACAAGAATCAGGATAATGCAAAACGCCATATCCATAAACAGAACCTTCATCTCCGAAAAATTCATGGAAAGGCCCAGATCGCTGATGTTGATCTGCGGCTGCGCCGCCAGTTCATTCGCCTGCGCGAAACGGATGGCAAAAAAAGCAAAGCCCGCCAATATGACCGGCACAAAAACAATCAGAAAAAATGAAATGATCAGCCTTGTATGCAGTTTCACCTGCAACCACCCCTTTTATCCATGCGCATGAAAACAGCTGCTACCGCGCGCCCGCAGTAACAGCTATATTATATCATGCAGTATGTGATTTCACATAAAATTTCATGGAAGAAATTCTAAAAATTTTATAAAACCGGCTCTATGCCAGATATTTTTTGAGCGTCTCGGCTTTATCCAGCGCTTCCCACGGAAGGTTCAGGTCGTTCCTGCCGAAATGCCCGTACGCCGCTGTCGGGCGGTAAATCGGCCTGCGCAGGTCAAGCATACGGATAATTCCCGCCGGGCGCAGGTCAAAGTTTTCACGTACGATCTCCACTAATCTTTCGTCCGATAATTTCCCTGTGCCAAAAGTGTCTACCATAACAGACGTCGGCTGCGCCACGCCGATCGCATAAGAGAGCTGTATCTCGCATTTTTCCGCCAGCCCGGCCGCCACAATGTTCTTTGCCACATAACGCGCCGCATACGCCGCGGAACGGTCTACTTTCGTGCAGTCTTTTCCGGAAAATGCGCCGCCGCCATGACGCGCATACCCGCCGTATGTATCTACGATGATCTTCCGCCCGGTCAGCCCCGCATCGCCATGCGGCCCGCCGATCACAAAGCGTCCCGTCGGGTTAATGAAAAACTTTGTATCCGCGTCTACCAGTTCCTGTGGCAGAACCGCGTCAAATACAAACTTGCGGATATCCGCATGGATCTGCTCCTGCGTCACGTCCTCGTCATGCTGCGTCGATAATACGACCGCTTCGAGACGCTTCGGCTTCCCCGCCTCGTCATACTCCACAGAAACCTGCGTCTTCCCGTCCGGCCTTAAATACGGCAGTGTGCCGTCTTTGCGCACTTTGGCAAGCTGCAGCGCCAGCTTGTGGGCAAGCGAAATCGGGTACGGCATATATTCCTCCGTCTCATTCGTTGCATAACCGAACATCATGCCCTGGTCGCCCGCGCCGATGGCTTCGAGCTGTTCGTCAGTCATCTTATTTTCCCTCGCTTCCAGCGCCTGATCCACGCCCATGGCGATATCGGCGGACTGCTGGTCCAGCGCCACCAGCACCGCGCACGTATTCCCGTCAAACCCTGTCTTCGCGTCATGATAACCGATCTCATTAACCGTCCTGCGCACAATCGCCGGAATATCCAGCTGCGCCTTTGTCGTGATCTCACCGGTCACAAGGATAAAACCGGTGCAGGTCGCCGCCTCACACGCAACGCGGCTCATCGGATCCTGCTCCATGCAGGCGTCCAGAATCGCATCCGAGATCGCATCGCACACCTTATCCGGATGTCCTTCCGTCACTGATTCTGAAGTAAATAATAATTTTTCCATTTTCCTTTCCGCCTCCGTATTTTCTGTAAAAAAATAAGCCCGCCATAAGCGGACCTGAAACAATCGTTAAATCATCAAATCCTCTTATTGTTCGATCACTCGCTCAGGTTGGCACCTTCCTCGTCTCCGGGGGTTGCCGTGACTTCACAGATCCTATGTATCTCCATCACTCTGAATAAGAGAAAAACCGTATGCAATTTTGAATTTTCAAATCTAACTAATAGCACATTACAACAAACTGTAAAAAAAGTCAATACTTAATATTGACATTTTTCGTATTTACTTCCATAATAAAGTTATCGTATATGAGAAGGAAACGAGGAGATGTTAAAACAATGAGGGAAATAGAAAACAAAGACTTAGTTGCGGGGATGGTAACGGCCGCCCCTGTCCGCACGCAGACGGGGCAGCTGATCGTCAGTGCAAAGACTGCATTGACCGAACAATTGATTTCACGTATCCAGTTCTACAATATCCGGTTCGTACTGATCGAAGACGCCGCTGAACAAAACAGCGCGCCGGCTCCGGCAAAGGCGCCGGACTCCGAGCCGGATCCACAGACATATAAACGCAAAAGCCAGACATATTCACAGGCGGTAAAAGAACGGCCGGAGTTTCTTCATTTCCAGGTCGATTTTGCGCTTCAGTTAAACGAGTTAAAGACTTATTTTAACAATCTGCTGGACGGCAACTATACGGATCCCCGTCCTTTGATCGAACACACAGCTTCCCTGATCAAACACGGTCAGACTTCGATTGAATTTTTCGACATGATACATAACCTGCGTTCTGACGACGACAGCATCTATACCCATTGCTTAAATGTTGCCCTGATCTCACGCATGATCGGAAAGTGGCTCAAAATCACGCCGGAAGAGCTGAACACGCTGACGCTTGCCGGACTGCTGCATGACATCGGAAAAACCAAAATACCAAACGAAATATTAAATAAACAGGAAAAGCTGACCGACGAGGAATTTCAGCTGATGCGCACCCATCCGCAGCTCGGGTATGATATCCTCAAACCTTTCCCGTTCAGCCCGCATGTGAAAAAGGCTGCGCTGACGCACCATGAACGCTGTGACGGTTCGGGGTATCCGTCCCACTTAGCCAGCGATGCATTAGACAACCATGCCATGGTCGTCGCCATCGCGGACGTATATGACGCTATGACGGCCGCCCGCACATACCGCGCGCCGTTATGTCCGTTCCAGGTAATCGGGGAATTTGAAAAAGACGGGCTGCAGAAATATAACCCAAAATTCATCCTGACGTTTCTGAAAAAAATCGCGGCCACTTACCAGAGCAACCGCGTACTGCTAAGCGACGGCCGCGCTGCAAATATCGTCATGCTGAACCAGAACCGCCTTTCCAAACCGCTTGTCCAGTTAGAAAGCGGGGAATGCATCGACTTATCCCGGTCAGATATCTACATCAATTCCATTGTATAAACAACAACCCCTGCCATGCGGCAGGGGTTTTCTGTCAACCGACTTTTAATGTAAATTTCTGAATCTCTTTTTCCGAGCTGACCTTTTCAATCTGCGCGCCCAGCTCAGACAGCTTCTTTTCAAAATCCTCGTAGCCGCGCTCAATATAATAAATATCATCCACGATCGTGATGCCCTCTGCGGAAAGCCCTGCGATGACAAGCGCCGCGCCCGCCCGCAGATCCGGCGCATTGACGCGCGCGCCGGTATACCCTTCCACGCCGTTTATGATCGCGATGTTGCTCTCAACCTTGATATTCGCGCCCATCCTCGTCAGCTCATCGACATAGCGGAACCGGTTTTCAAAAATGCTTTCCGTCACCGTACTCGTGCCCTGCGCAATGCCGAGGATCACCGACATCTGCGGCTGCATATCGGTCGGGAAGCCCGGATATGGCAGCGTCGTCACCTGCGTATGGCGCATCGGCCTTGAACAGACGACGCGCACCGCATCGTCAAATTCCTCGACTTCGCAGCCCACCTCGATCAGTTTTGCCGACGTGGCCTCCAAATGCTTCGGAATGACATTTTTTACCGTAACGTCGCCCCTTGTTGCGGCGGCGGCAAACATAAATGTGCCCGCCTCAATCTGATCCGGAATGATCGAATATTCCGTGCCATGCAGCCTTTCCACGCCCACAATGCGGATCACATCCGTACCCGCCCCGCGGATACGCGCGCCCATGCTGTTTAAAAAGTTTGCCACATCAACGACATGCGGCTCCTTTGCCGCATTTTCTATGATCGTCTTGCCGTCCGCCATAGAAGCCGCCATCATGATATTGATCGTTGCGCCCACAGAGACCTTATCCATATATACATGCGTGCCATGCAGATGATCCGCCTGCGCCGTAATCAGCCCATGCTGGATACGCACATCCGCGCCCAGCGCACGAAAACCTTTCAAATGAAGATCGATCGGCCTGCTGCCAATATCGCAGCCGCCCGGAAGCGCGACCTCCGCGTGGTTATATTTCCCAAGCAGCGCTCCCAAAAGATAGTAAGATGCCCTTATCTTTTTGATATATTCGTATTCTACGCACAGTTCTTTGATCATAGAGCCGTTCACTTTTACGGTGTGCGCGTCTATACGGTCAATCTTCGCCCCGATGCCCTCCATTGCGCCAAGCAGCACATTGATATCGCGCACGTTCGGAAGATTTTCAATTGTGACCGTCTCATCTGTCATCACAGACGCTGCAAGAATCGCCAGCGCGGCATTCTTGGCGCCGCCAATCTCTACTTCCCCCACAAGAGGGATTCCACCCTTAATCACATACTGTTCCATCTCACACCTCAATCTATCATTATCATCTTACTATCTTAACCAAAGCCATTACGTAAATTATAGTAATGACTTTTTCTGTTTGTCAAGTCTCCAAAACAAATTATGGCACATTCCATACTTTTCCGCAAAGTTTCCGCAATGAACTGTTCAATTTGTCAATAAGGTCTCCGGAAAAACCGGTCTGCATATTTATTTTATTCTGTATTTTCCATAAGGTTCCTTCCACGCGCATTTACGCTTCCGCCAGACGGCTGTTATAAAGCTCCGCATAAAATCCTTCTTTTTCCAGCAGCTCCCTGTGCGATCCCTGTTCTACGATCCTGCCGTCACGCATGACAAGGATCACATCGGCGTTTTCAATCGTGGAGAGCCTGTGCGCAACGATAAAGCTCGTCCTGCCCTCCATCATGGACGCAAACGCATTCTGGATCTTCAGCTCCGTCCGCGTATCGATCGAGGACGTCGCTTCGTCGAGGATCAGCATCGGCGGCAGGCAGAGCATGACGCGCGCGATGCACAAAAGCTGTTTCTGCCCCTGCGACAGATTCCCGCCGTCCTCGGCAATGACCGTATCATATCCGTCCGGCAGGCGCCTGATAAAGCTGTGCGCATGAGCCGCCTTTGCCGCCTGTATCATCTCTTCTTCCGACGCGTCTTCCTTCCCCATACAGATATTCTCGCGCACCGTCCCGCTGCGCAGCCAGGTCTCCTGCAGCACCATGCCGTACGAACCGCGCAGGCTCTTTCGGGTAATCTGCGCCGCGTTTATGCCGTCTACGCAGATCCGCCCCGCATCCGGCTCGTAAAACCGCATAAGCAGATTGATCATCGTCGTCTTCCCGCATCCGGTCGGCCCTACGATCGCAACGCGCATACCCGGCCTGACATATAAATTAAAATCTTCAATTAATTTCCGCCCCGGATCGTAAGAGAAATAAATATGCTCCAACGCCACCCGTCCGTTTGCATGATCCAATACTGCCGCATCTTCCGCGTCCGGCTCCTGCGCCCGCTCTTCGATCAGGTCAAAAATACGCGCGGCACAGGCAAGCGCATTCTGCAGTTCCGTAACAACGCCCGAGATCTCATTAAACGGTTTGGTATACTGATTGGCATAGCTCAAAAAACAGGAGAGCTGCCCGACGCTCAGGCTTCCGCGGATCGCCGCCATCGCCCCGAAAATGCCGACGCCCGTATACACAAGGCTGTTGATAAAGCGCGTGGACGGATTTGTCAGGGAAGAATAAAACACCGCCCGCAGGGAATATTTCGCAAGCTCCCCGTTGATCGCATCAAACCGGTCCAAAATACGCCCCTCCTGCCCAAACGCCTGCACGACTTTCTGATTGCTGACCATCTCGTCGATCAGAGCGGTCTGTTTTCCGCGCGCGGCAGACTGCTTCCGGAACATCTGATACGTCCATTTTGCAATAAACGCCGCTACGAACAGCGACAACGGCGTTACGACCACGACCACCGCCGTAATATGCACATTGACCGAGAGCATAAAGCCCAACGTGCCGACAATTGTTAAAACGCCCGTAAACAATTGCGTAAAACCCATTAACAGCCCGTCTGCGAACTGGTCTACGTCCGCAATGACACGGCTTACGATCTCTCCGGAAGAATGTCCGTCCAGATATTTCAGCGGCAGGATCTCGATCTTTTCAAACGCCTCTTTCCGGATATCCCGGATCACCTGATACGTAATGCGGTTATTGATGACATTCATAAGCCACTGCGCGGCGGCCGTTCCTGCGATCAGGACGCCGGCTTTTTTTATAATCGCGGCAATCCCCGCAAAATCAACCAGCCCCCGCGCAATGACCAGATCTACCGCGTCCCCCGTCAGAATCGGGAAATAAAGCGTCGCAAATACCGTAACCGCCGCAAACAGCAGGGACAATACGACAAGCGCGCGGTACCGGCGGATATAATGCAACACCTTTTTTAAAGTCTGCATTTGATTTTTTCTGTCTTTTTTATTTTCTCCGGATCTCATGCCTGACATACTGCCGCCTCCTTTTCTGCGCCGCCGAACTGCGATTCATAAATCTCCCGGTAAACACCGCAGCTCTCCAGCAGCTGCGCATGCGTCCCCTTTCCGGCCAGCTCCCCGTCGTCCATGACCAGAATACAATCGGCGGATTGCACCGAAGCCGTCCGCTGCGATACGATAAACACCGTCGGATGATAGTCCAACTGTTTCAAAGCGGCGCGCAGCCTTGCGTCCGTCGCATAGTCAAGCGCGCTCGAACTGTCGTCCAGGATCAGGATCTCCGGCCTGCGCACAAGCGCCCGCGCAATCGTAAGCCGCTGCCGCTGCCCGCCGGAAAGGTTGCGCCCGCCCTGCTCAATGACCTCGTCCAGCCCTTTCTCTTTCGCCCGGATCACATCCATTGCCTGCGCGGACTCCAGCGCGGCGTACAGCTGCTCATCGGTCGCGCCTTCATTGCCCCATTTGAGGTTTTCGCGTATCGTGCCATGAAACAGCACAGCCTTCTGCATGACGACGCCGATCTTACTGCGCAGCGTTTTGATATCATACTCCCGCACATCTTTTCCGTCAATAAAGACCGCGCCCTGCGACACTTCATAAAAACGCGGGATCAGATTTACCAGCGTGCTTTTTCCGGATCCGGTTCCCCCGATAATGCCAACCGTCTCTCCCGTATGCGCCTGAAAATCCAGATCCGCCACTGCGCACTCCCCGCTGCCATGATAGGCCATGCTGACATGGGAGAACTCCACTTTTATTAATCCGTCTTTTGATTTTTCATCTTTTCCCTTTGTCTGTACGTTTTCCGCTTCATTCCCCTCTTCTATATCCAGCACGTCCGAAACGCGCTTCGCACAGGCGATCGCCTTTGTGACCGTAATGATCAGATTCGCAAGCTTGATCAGTTCGACCAGAATCTGCGACATATAATTGACCAGCGCGACGACCTCCCCCTGTGTAATATAACCGTTGTCCACGCGCACCGCACCCGTCCACAGGAGCGCAAGCGTCGCCGCATTTATAATCACATACGTGACCGGATTCATTAGCGCGGATATTTTCCCGACATATTGCTGAAATTCATTCAGCATTTGATTTTTCTCGTCAAATCGTTCCGTCTCCTGCTCCTCTTTGTGGAATGCCCGGATGACACGCGCGCCCGTCAGGTTTTCCCGCACCTGCACTAACACCTCGTCCAGCGCGCCCTGCACTTTTTTGTACAGCGGAATGCTGACCGCCATAATCCCAAAGACAACAACGGACAGCAGCGGGATCGTCACTGCAAAAACGAGCGCGGCCTTTACGTCTATGGTAAACGCCATTACCATCGCGCCAAATACGATAAACGGCGAGCGGAGAAACAGGCGCAACACCATGTTAATGCCCGACTGCACCTGGTTGATATCACTCGTCATACGTGTGATCAGCGTCCCTGTGCCGACATGGTCCAGGCTGGAAAAAGACAGCTTCTGGATATGCGCAAACATTTCATGCCGGATCGCCGTCGCCGCTCCGACTGCCGCCTTTGCCGCAAAATACTGCGCGGTGATCGAACAGGCGAGCCCCACTGCGCCAAGCGCGATCATAAGCAGGCCCATCCGCGCCACGTACGGCCCGTCCCCGCCCGCAATGCCGACGTCGATCACCGCCGCCATGACGAGCGGCACGATCAGCTCAAATATCGCCTCCAGCATTTTAAACAGCGGCGCAAGCGCCGTTTCCTTTTTATAGTCTTTCAAAAAATAAATTATCCGCTTCATGCTTTCATCCTTTCGCAGCCTGTCGATGCGTCCAATGCCTGCGCATGCGCAGCGCCAACCGGCCTGACACGGCAGCCCGATACAGATTTCAGGCAGGAGAAACTTTTTCCCCTGCCTGTATATATACAATTATCTGCCGACATCCGGATTTAATACGTCAGATCATTTACATCGCTGATGAGCCCATCCTGCGTCCCGTCCATAAAGATCCCGATATTTTCATTATTGTGGAACCACTCTCCGGCGGAAAGGCCATTTCCGTCCAGAATATAAAAATCTCCCTGTATCGTCACAGACGTTTCCTGGTCAAGCTGTATATACTTCGTATCATCCCCGTTATTGCGGAAACAGATATACCCGCTCCCCTCGTCTGAATGAAATTCATAAAACACGCTCGCACCCGGCGCATAATTAAGCATACTGCACTGATACGTCTTTACATCCTCTCCATGCAGCGCCACCTCAATCGTCGGCGTCAGATCCGGCAGGTTATAATCCTGCGGATCCGCCGAAACAGGCACAATGCTGTTGCCGCTGATCAGCCCCCGCTGCAGGAAATTCTGGTAATACGTTTCCTTCTCATCATCCGAGAGATTATAAGAGAAAATAACGTCTCCAAAAATAGCCGCCATGTCTTCGTTTGCATAGGCCTCGCAATCCGCCTGCGAATAATCCAAAAGGCTGTAATCATAACAGAGCGCCGTATAAATACGGTACTGGTAATTCATCATGCTGTTTACAACCGCCGCCGCGTTCGCCTCGCCTGCCGTCCCATTCCCGGTGACGCCGGAAAGCCCCGCAGACGTCAGTTTTTCTTTCAGCACAGTGATCTCCGACGGCTCCACAAAACTGTTATTCTGAATGTCGCCGCCGTCTACAAGCTGCCCGTAGATATCTTCTATCTCAGACGCCGACATACGGCTGACCGTCGAGCCGGACAGATCCAGCACATAGTTATCCGTAATCGCCGCCTGCGCATCCTTTTTCGCCTCGTCCTCGCTCTCGCCCAGCACATCAAAATAATAACTGTAAAGCTGCGCCTGCAGCTCCGCCTGGCCTTTCGCATACGCCGTCACCATGTTCCGCTGGATATCGCCGCTGCCGGATTTGCTGTTATTCGGCGAAAATAGCTGCGGCGCAAACAAACTCAGTAAGATGACCGCCGCAACGATGACGACCAGGACCGCAAAATTCCTTACCGAAAAAATCTGGAATTTTCCTTTCTTTTCCCCTCCGCCTTCCGGTTTTTTCTTTTTCTCCGCCTTCGTCCGCTTTGCCTTTTCCGGTTTTTCTTTTTTCTTTTCTTTTGCCGCCGGCGCCTGCTTTACAGACGCCGCCTGCGGCTTCGCTTCCGGCTCCGGCGTCGCCTGTCCGGAAGCCTGGGCGCCCGCCGTTTTTTCCAGCTGGTCTTTAAACTTCTTTCCATACGGAGACTGGAACGCCTGCGGATGCGATTGTATGGAAGTCAGTATCAGCTGCGCCTGCGACGGATCTTTTACATTATACTTTGCCATAATGTTTCTGATCTTTTTCAGATCCGCAGCCGCTTCCCGGTACTCCTGCTCCGTTTCAAACTCCATGTCGCCTAACTTATATTTCTTTTCACTTGCCATAATTTACGATTCCTCTTTATAAATATACCATTGGTTTTTCCCTTTATGTTTTGCCTCATAAAGCGCTTCGTCCGCGCGCCCGATCAGCTCCATGAAATGATTCGCTCCGTCTCCCGCGGCAACGAGCGCGGCGCCGACCGAACATTCCAGCCCAATGCCGTCCCCCACAGACGAACGCAGCTCTTTGAGCAGCGCGGCGCATTTTTTTTCAAGAAATTCCCGCGAAGGGACATCCAGGATAAACACAATAAATTCATCTCCGCCATAGCGGGCGAGGATATCACTTTTACGGAAACATTTCTGCAGCCGCCCCGCGAAATCGCGGATCGCCTTGTCGCCGGACAGGACGCCGTAACGCTCGTTGACCTGCCTGAAATTATCAATGTCGATCATCAGAAGCGCCTGCAGGCCATCCGCGCTGCGCAGCACATCCTGGATCATCTCCCCCGCCACGTTGCGGTTATAAAGCCCCGTCAGGTAATCATGCCCCTCTTCCTGCGTCTGCCCGTCTGTATCACGCAGCGTTTCGCCGAGCTTCTTCTGCGACTCCAGCACATTGCACACCCTTCGGATGACGACCTCCGGAATAAACGGTTTTACGACGTAATCATTTGCGCCCATGGAAAGCGCCTTGACCTGCTGCTGCGGAGAATCGTCCGCCGTAATAATGACGACCGGAATATCCCGGATATTGATGTCCTCTTTTTTCTGCTCCAGGAACGCCTCGCCGTCCATGACAGGCATCCGCACGTCAAGCAGGATCACGTCAATATGATGGCAGTTGCGCCTTGCGATATCCAGCGCTTCCATGCCGTCTTTTGCCTCCAGGATATTGTATTCGCTCTCAAACATATTCCGCAGCATCTGGCGGTTCATCTCTATATCATCCACGATCAGGATCGTTTCCACCCTGCTTGCGGACGCCGCAAGCGCCTGCCGGTACCTGCGCAGCTCCCGCTCGATCTCTTTCTGGTCGGTAATATTTGCCAGCGTCCCGAATACAACGGCGCGGTCGCCGACTCTGCGTATAAATTTCAGTTTTAATTCAATCCACAGTTCCTTCCCGTTATCGCGCGTATGCGGAAACTCACAATGCGCGATATCTTCGTTCTCCGCGACCGAACGGAAGGTCTGCAGCACGCGCGCGCGGTACTCCGGATCCACCGTATTTTGTATGCTTTTCCCGACTTCATCTATGACGTGATAACCAAACAGGTCGAAATACGCGTTGTTCACGCGGATCGTTTCCAGGTCGCTGTCGGCCGCGTCAAACTCATAGATCGCCACCGGCTGCAGCATATTGGAAAACAGGATCTCCATCTGCATCGATGAATTCCAGAAATCATTCAGCGAATCCCTGCCCTCCTGCTTCCGCTCCCTGTGGCAGCCAAATTCACTGAATGCGAGCTTTTCATATTCCTCCACCGGCATCGGCCTTGCGAAATAATACCCCTGCACAAATTCACACCCGATGCTTCTTAAAAAGATCGCCTGCGATTCTTTCTCCACGCCCTCCGCAATGACCGGCATCCCCAGCCATTTCGCCATGCGGACGACGGACGCAAGTATGTTTTCCCCGCGTCCCGGCATATCCGTATCCGACAGGAAACGCATATCAATCTTTAATATATCGACCGCAATGTCTTTTAATACGTTCAGCGAAGAATACCCGCTCCCAAAATCATCCATCAGGATCGAAAAACCCTTCTGCTGGAGCTGCGACATCGCCTCTTTGATCAGCGCCGGATTACTGGTATATGCGCTCTCTGTAAGCTCCAGCTGCAGGAGCCTCGGCGGAATGTCATATTTTTTTACCAGCATACAGATGATATCCACAAGTTTCGGGTTATACAGGCTCACACGCGACATATTTACCGAGATCGGATACGGGTCGCGCCCCTCATCGATCCAGCGGCGGATGATCTGACACGCATGCTCCCATACATAAAAGTCAAGCTTCATGATAAAGCCGTTGCGCTCAAACACCGGAATAAATTCTCCCGGCGATATCATGCCCTTATCCGGCACGAGCCAGCGGACCAATACCTCACCGCCGTCGATCATATTTGTATGCAGGTCATATTTCGGCTGGATATAGAGCACAAACTGCTCCTCCGCAAGCGCCGCCCGCATGGAATTGACGATCTTCTGCTCACGCACGAGCGCTTCGCTCATAGACGCCTCATAGAACGCATAATTATGGATATAATTCCCTTTGCACCGCTTTAACGCCAGATGCGCCCGGTCATCAATCGCATTTACGTCCTCCAGCATATCCTCTATGACATAGATCCCAAATACCGGCACAATATCGTGATCCAGCCGGTAGGCATTGACTTTCTCCCGCACCCCGTCCATCCAGCGGACCAGCCCGTCCTTATCCTTATACGGCATACAGACGCCAAAAACATCCGCCCGTATGCGGCCATAAACCGTAATCTCTTTCTCTTCGCACATATGCGTCAGCATATCCGCAATATATTTCAACAGCCTGTCCCCCTCACGCTGCCCGTAAAAAGCATTGATCAGCTGGAACTTCTGGATATCCATGCGGATAAACGCAAATTTCCCGGAACTGTTTCGATTCAGAACCTGGCGCACCTGCTTGAACAGCGCCTGCTTGTTATAGATTCCGGTCAGTTCGTCATGTTCTTCGAGATATTTCATTCGTTTCAGGATTTCCAGTTCGCTCCGCTCAATGACGTGGCGGATACGGAGCTTCAGCACATTTCGGTCTATCGGTTTCCGGATAAACTCCCATGCGCCTTTTTTCAGGCACTCCGTTTCATTATGCTCGCTTTTATCTCCGGTCGCCACAACGATCGGTATATGATGCAGGTCCACATCATCCTGGCACTGTTCCAACACTTTGAATCCGTCCATATTCGGCATTACCAGGTCAAGAATGACGGCTGTGATCCGGCTCTTATATTTTCGCATGATCTCCAAAGCCTGCACACCGTCTTCCGCCTCCAGCATCTCGTATTCATCCTGCAGCATATCAATGATCATCCGGCGGACGAACTCCTGATCGTCCGCCACAAGCACTATCCCATTTTTCATAATTATTTCTCCCATATCCCGAATCTTATCTAAATGACCAATACATCAAAATATTACCACATTTTTTATGATAATTCAATCGGCGCTGTAAATTCCCTGCGCGTGTCTGTATATAAAAAAGAACCGGAAACTTTACGAAGAAAAGTTTCCGGCGCCCCTGCCAAGAATCGATGCGACAGGATTTGAACCTGCGGCCTCTGCGTCCCGAACGCAGCGCTCTACCAAACTGAGCCACGCATCGCTATATAATTCAGGCGTTTTCACACCACTTGAATTATATTACCACAAGCTGGCAGATTTGTCCAGCTATTTTTTAAAAATTTTCATCCGTTTTCTTTATGATATTAACTGCAAAGAGATTTTCTCTTTTTTCCATAATCCGCCTCTATTTATCAATACAGCCGGATAACGATATCATCGAATATGCCCCGACACTCAAATCTTCATAAAAATTTTTTAGCGTCCTCTCCCGACCCTTTTTCATCATGAAAAAACTGATAAACAGCCCGCGCCGCCCTCTCATTCATGCTCTCCGCCTCACAGAGCTGTTCCACGCTTGCCGCGCGGATCGCGTCAATGGACTGGAAATACCGCATCAACGCCTTCCGCCTTGCCGGGCCGATACCCGGGATGTCGTCCAGCGCCGAATGCACCTGCTCCTTGCTGCGCAGGGAACGGTGAAACTCAATCGCAAACCGGTGCGCTTCATCCTGAATGCGCGTGATCAGCTTAAACCCCTCGGAATCCCTGTCGATCGGAAGCTCCACATTATTAAAATAAAGCCCCCGCGTCCGGTGGAAATCATCCTTTACCATGCCGCAGACCGGAATGGAAAGCCCCAGCTCTTCCAATACGCGCAGCGCAATATTGACCTGCCCGCGCCCGCCGTCCATCATGATCAGATCCGGAAAACGGGTAAAACTGCCGTATGCGTCGTCCAGCTTTTTTTCGGCGCGCTCCCTGCGCTCCTCCATCCCATGCGTAAACCGTCTCGTCAGCACTTCATACATGGATGCGTAATCGTCCGGCCCCGTTACCGTACGCAGCTTAAACTTGCGGTAATCACTGCGGCAGGGTTTCCCTTTTTCATACACGACCATCGATCCGACGCTCTCAAACCCGTTCGTGTTGGAAATATCAAACGCCTCTACGCGGTTTAAGCCCTCAATGCCCAGCAGCTTCGCGATCTCCTTCATCGCGCCGATCGTGCGCCCTTCCTCCCGCTTTAACCGCTCTTTGTCCTGGTTTAACACAAGCCTTGCGTTTTTCTGCGCAAGATCCACCAGCTTTTCCTTCATGCCCTTTTGCGGCACGCGAATACGGACTTTCTGCCCGCGCCTGCCCGAAAGCCACTGTTCGATGATCTCCTCTTCCTCGATCTCCGTCTGCAACATGATCTCCTTTGGGATAAACGGCGTGCCCGCATAAAACTGTTTAACAAACGAGGTCAAAATCTGCTTTGTCGTATCGCCGACTGCAATCGTCACATAAAAATGCTCGCGGCCGATCAGCCGCCCGTCACGCACAAAAAACACCTGCACAACGGCGTCGCGGTCGTCTTTTGCAAGCGCAATGATATCCTTATCCTCCCCATCGGAGCTTGTCACCTTCTGCTTTTCCGAGACCTGACGGACGCTGTTTATCAGATCGCGGCACTCCATCGCTTTTTCAAATTCCAGCGCGTCCGATGCCGCCTGCATTTTTTCCGTCAGTTCCGCGATGACCGGCTTGTAATTGCCGTTTAAAAAATCCAGCGCTTTTTTGATCTGCGCACGGTATTCTTCCGGGCTGATGTACCCCTGGCAGGGTGCTTTGCACTGGTGGATATGATAATTCAGGCATGGGCGGTCTTTGCCCGTATCCCGCGGGAGCTGGCGGCTGCAGGTGCGCAGGCAGTAAATCTTCTGTATCAGGTCGATCGTATCCTTGACTGCCCCTGCGCTCGTATAAGGCCCAAAATACTGCGATTTATCTTTTTTCATCTGACGCGAAAAAAGGACCCTGGGGTAAGTTTCCCCCAGCGTCACTTTTATATACGGATACGTCTTATCGTCCTTCAATAACGTATTGTATTTCGGGCGGTGTTCTTTGATCAGATTACATTCCAGAACGAGCGCCTCAAGCTCGGAGTCCGTAATGATATACTCAAAACACGCAATCTGCTTTACCATCTGGTCTTTTCGTATTCCCTCGTTGTGGCTGGCGCGGAAATACTGGCGCACGCGGTTTTTCAGGTTGACCGCCTTGCCCACATAAATGATCGCATCATGCGCGTCGTGCATCAGATATACGCCCGGCTTATCCGGCAGCTTTTTTAACTCTTCCTGAATATCAAACATGTTCCCCGCCATCTTCCTCTGATTCCTGCGCGCTATCCGCCGCTTCGTTTTCCGGAGCGTTTTCTTCCGGAATGCCTTTCAGTTCGCGGAAAATCTCCATAAATTCTTTTCCGGTGATCGTCTCATGCTCAAACAGGTATTCTGCTATTTTGTCTAAGACGTCGCGGTTCTCCGCAAGCAGTTCCTGCGCCTTTTCGTAGCTCTCGCGCAAAATGACCTGCACTTCCTGGTCGATCTCACCCGCCGTATCGTCCCCGCAGTTTAAAACCGGCCGCCCGTCCAGATAACGGTTCTCGACAGATTCCAGGCTCATCAGGCCAAACTTTTTGGACATGCCGTACTGCGTGACCATCGCGCGCGCGATCTGCGTCGCCTTTTCAATATCATTTGCCGCGCCTGTCGTCACCGAGTCAAACACCAGCTCCTCCGCCGCGCGTCCCGCCATAAACGTTGTAAGCCTTGCTTTCAGCTCATCTTCCGTCATCAGGTACTTCTCTTCCTCAGGCACCTGCATGACATACCCGAGCGCGCCCATTGTCCGCGGCACGATCGTAATCTTCTGCACCGGCTCCGCATTTTTCTGCAGTGCCGTCACGAGCGCATGGCCGACTTCATGATATGCGACGATCCGCTTTTCCTCTTTTCCAAGGATCCGGTCTTTCTTTTCTTTTCCGGCAATTACGACTTCCACCGATTCAAACAGGTCGGACTGATTGACGTATTTCCGCCCATGTTTTACCGCGTTGATCGCCGCCTCGTTGATCATATTTGCAAGGTCGGAACCGACCGCGCCCGATGTCGCCAGAGCGATCGCCTCCAGATCGACCGTATCGTCCATCAATACGTCTTTGGAATGCACTTTCAGCGTTTCAATCCTGCCTTTCAGATCCGGCTTGTCGACAATAATGCGGCGGTCAAACCGTCCCGGGCGCAGCAGCGCTTTATCCAGCACTTCCGGCCGGTTCGTGGCTGCAAGTATCAAAAGCCCTTTGGAAGTGTCAAACCCGTCCATCTCCGCAAGGAGCTGATTCAGCGTCTGCTCCCGCTCGTCATTGCCGCCGCCGTAACGCGAATCGCGGCTTTTTCCGATGGCGTCGATCTCGTCAATAAAAATAATGCAGGGCGCCTGCTTCTGCGCTTCTTTAAACAGGTCACGCACACGCGACGCGCCGACTCCGACAAACATTTCCACAAAATCCGAGCCTGCCAGCGAGAAAAACGGCACATTCGCCTCGCCCGCGACCGCTTTTGCAAGCAGCGTTTTTCCGGTTCCCGGAGGGCCGACAAGCAGCGCGCCCTTTGGCAGCTTCGCGCCGATGTCCGTATATTTCCCCGGATTATGCAAAAAGTCCACAACCTCCTGCAGGGACTCTTTCGCTTCGTCCTGCCCCGCCACGTCTTTAAACGTGACGCCGGTCTTTTTTTCTACATAAACTTTTGCGTTGCTCTTTCCAACGCCCATGCCGATGCCGCCGCCCATGCGCTTTAATAAAAATCCCATGACGATCCATAACAGCAGGATCGGCAGCACGATACTCAAAATATTATAAATCCACGTTGCCGAATCGTCCGGAATGTACGGATAATACTTTACATTATGCTCCTTCAACAGTGACACAAGCTCCAGATCATTGCCCGCGATCCCGGTATAGTAGGTCATTGTGAGTATTTCATCTTTCTCTTTTTTCGGCGTGATCCGGTAGCTGTTGGAAGACACATGCACTTCCTCTACTTTATCGTCTTCCACCATCTGCAGAAATTCCGTATAGGAGATCTCTTCCGTCGTCATCTGCGCCTGCCAGCGGCTGAACATACTCATGAAAAAGAGCGCGACCAGCGTGACCAGAAGAAACATCAGGATCATCTGCCCATTGTTGTTTTTCTTTTGGTTGGGGTTATTGTTATTATTCCCATTATTATTGTTCGGTGACTGATTATTCATTTTTCCTCTTTCCTTTGTATCTATTTGTATACACGTACACTCCCGCATATACCACACACATTTTTCCAAAGCGCGCTTATGAAACTGTTTCGCATAGTTACCGCCTGCTTTATTATAATTGCAATACGGACAGAACGCAAGAAGCTATTCGTGAACTTTTTGCGAAAAATATAAAATTTATAAAAAATTCGACACTTTGCCGGAAATATCTGGCTTTCCGGCGTGTCCGCAACAGGCTTTGAACTGCAAAAAGCGGCTCGAAGCCGCCCTTAAAACGTCTCCGAGTCGCTTTCTAAAAAGGCTGTATTTTTCTGACACACCCATTTTATGCCACTTTAGCATAGTCGATAACTGAAACTTCCTGCAATAACTGCTTTGCGCGATCTACGATTGTTTCAAGCCGTTCCATAACCTCATCGGAATACTCGACTTCCCCGCACTGGCTGCACTCTTCACAGGGCACATTCTTAATCACAATAAGACAGCCATTATAATTTACAACATGAGTAGTCGTAGCCGGTCTCATATCTCCTTTACAGTAAAAACACATAATCAACGCTCCTTTCTGGTTTTCATATCCGCTTCAAATTTTTCTTCACTCGGATAATATGCGGTTACAATGTGTATATAATTATCTAATCCCACAACTATATGAATTATTTTATTATTCACAGAATAACCAAAAATCAAACAAGCGGGATTTAACCAATAATCCGGATACTGTTCTATTATTTCCCCTTTCATTATACAGTTTTTTACATCATCCTGGCTGATTCCTCTCTGCTGCATTCTTGCAGACGCATGACCAGACCATTTAATTTTTGACTGCCTGCAAAGACTCTTTACTTCTTCAATCTCAATCACCGCATCGTCTCCCTTTTCATCCACTCAATATCCGTTCCATCTGCCTTTCGATCAAATATGCCTGGCATATGAAATTATCTGCGGAACGAAAGCGCAGCCTCCACAAATCCGCGGAACAACGGATGCGGGCGGTTCGGACGCGATTTCAGTTCCGGGTGCGCCTGCGTCGCGATAAACCACGGATGCGACGGGAGCTCAACCATCTCAATAATGCGTCCGTCCGGCGATATACCGGACAGATTCATGCCGTTTTCTGACAATACGCCGCGGTAATCATTGTTGACTTCGTAACGGTGGCGGTGCCTTTCATGGATTGTATCTGTCCCATAAAGGCGGTATGCCTTTGACTCTTTGTCCAACACACAGGGATAGGAGCCAAGCCGCAGGGTGCCGCCGATGTCCCCGTCCTCGTCCTGGTCCGGCATCAGGGCGATCACCGGATGCGTCGTCTTCGGGTCTAATTCAATGCTGTGCGCATCGTGCAGCTGGCATACATGACGCGCATATTCAATGATTGCCACCTGCATGCCAAGACAGAGCCCCAGATACGGAATCCCATGCTCACGCGCATATTTCACGGCAAGGATCATGCCGTCCACGCCGCGGCTGCCAAATCCGCCCGGCACAAGGATCCCGCTCACGTCCGCCAGCTGTTCTTCCACTGTGGCCTCTGTCAGCGTCTCCGAATCGACCCATTTGATATTGACCGTCGTCCGGCTCGGAATGCCGCCATGTTTCAGCGCCTCCACAACCGAAATATAAGCGTCGTGCAGCTGCGTATACTTCCCGACAAGAGCCACCTGCACTTCCTTATCCGGATTGCGCAGATTTTCAATCATCTCATTCCATTCCGCCAGATCCGGTTCCGGGCAAGGCAGATGCAGGCACTCGCAGGCCACCTTCGCAAGATTTTCTTTTTCCATGGCAAGCGGGGCCTCGTATAAATATTCCACGTCCAGATTCTGCAGCACATGCCCGTTCGGCACATTGCAAAACAGCGCAATTTTATCCTTCAGCCCCTGATCCAGTTCATGTTCGGAGCGGCACACGATCACGTCCGGCTGAATGCCCATCCCCTGCAGCTCTTTTACGCTCGCCTGCGTCGGCTTCGTCTTCAGCTCGCCCGACGCCTTTAAGTACGGGATCAGCGTTACATGGATCAGCATGGCGTTTTCCCGCCCGACCTCATGCTGGAACTGCCGGATAGACTCCAAAAACGGCTGGCTCTCAATATCGCCGACCGTCCCGCCCACCTCGATAATTGCGATATGCATATCCGGCGAAGTGAAATTGCGGTAAAACCGCCCCTTAATCTCATTCGTAACATGCGGGATCACCTGTACGGTCCCGCCGCCGTAATCTCCGCGGCGTTCCTTTTGCAGCACAGACCAGTAAATCTTTCCGGTCGTCACATTTGAATTTTTCGTCAGGCTCTCATCTATAAACCGCTCGTAATGCCCAAGGTCAAGATCCGTTTCCGCCCCGTCATCCGTCACAAACACTTCGCCATGCTGGATCGGGTTCATCGTCCCGGGATCGATATTGATATACGGATCAAACTTCTGCATGGTAACTTTATAGCCGCGCGCCTTCAATAAACGCCCCAAAGATGCGGCCGTAATCCCTTTTCCAAGCCCCGATACGACGCCCCCGGTAACGAAAACATATTTTACAGGCATAATCTTCCTCCTCATAGTCGCTTTTCATTTACAATTTGTTTTTATTATAGAAACGGATCTGCTCACTGGCGTCCGTATCCTTCTTCTTGATCTCATAGCCGCTGCCAACCGTCTGCGCCCTGCTGCATTCCGGGCAAAGGGAACCAAATGTAATCGGTTTGCCGCAGCGCATACAGTGCAGGTTTTCCATCTTTCCCGCCGCTTCTTTATATTCCAGCCTGCCCTCGCGGATCCATTTCTTTACGCGTCTTAACGGGATGCCAAACGCCTCCGCCAGTTCAAACTCATTGACGTCATGTTTCCTGACATAATCGCGGATTTCGCGGAAAAATGCGTTTTCCTGGCATCCCGCGCATAATGTGCCCTCATATCCTTTCGGCAATGGACGATTGCACCATTCACAATATTTATTCTCATTCCCAAACAGATGTCTTGCCTGCATACAATACCTCCCCCGATTATGTAAATCATTTTCTCCATCAAAAAGCAACGGGTAATATTCATATTATAACGCAAAGATTGGCATATGTACACCATTTTTTCGATTCATCAAGACAAGAAAATTTTATAAACCCCTTCGCTTCTTGGCCGCGTCTTCCCGGCACAAAAAGAATGCAGACGCCAAAATGTAAACCACACTCCGGCGTCTGCATTTCTTTTACGGCCTGAACATTGTCCTTCAGAAAAAATCAATATTCCTTCCCCACCTCTTCCAGCCCGTAAGTCTCTTTGAACAATTCCAGATCCTTCGGGTTCCTGACAAACATCACCTCATGGAATTTCCCGGTCTGCAAATCCTTAAAGCCCGCAACCTGTTCCCCATTACAGATACTGCATTTTAACAGCGCCTTATGGCGCGTCTTATCATATGCAAACGCCGCGGCTGTCTCCGTCTTCTTTTTCTTCGCAAAAATCATGCGCGCACACTCCTTTCGTCCAAAAACAGGGATGCGCGGCCGCATCCCTGTTCAAACGATCATTCCATCGCTTCCATAAAATACATCCGTGACCCAAAATCCGGAAAAAACCGCACCTGGTCATTATAGCCCGTGCCGCCGAACGCCTGTTTCAGATGGACGCCGCCGTACATCAGCGCGTCGCCGTACGCGGCCGCGTCTTCCGTCTCCCCGTCCATCTTGATAAATCTTGCCGCGAGGTTATGCACAAGAGAGCCCTGCCGGATATGCACCGGCACCACCGTATTGACCAGGTCGCCGAAATCGCGTATGTCATATTTCAGCGGCCGGTTTGTAAAATGATAGCGCAGCGTCTCGTCAAGACCCTTTGGATAATAGCAGGCAAACTGCGTGTTCGGCGCGGCGAGCTTTTGCAGGAGCATGCCGACCGCTTTTTTACGGTCTTTTGAAACGCACGTCCACTCGGTCAGGTTGCCCGTATTTCCCATCAGGACGCTGCCGTCCGACGCCTCGCCAAAGCTGCGCCCGCGGTAAAAATCGCCGGTCTGCAGGACGTCCCGCCACTGCTTGTACAGCGCGATCTGCACACGCACTGCATCCAGCTCTTCCCGTCCCATGTCACAGAAATTGCACTCATACCCGCAGACGCCGAACGCCGCCACATGGAAACGCGTCTCCAGCGGCGTTATCCGCAGCGTCTGGTGGTTCGGGCAGGAAGAGACGTGCGCGCTCACCACTGACATCGGATAGCCGTAGCTGTACCCCGTCTGGATCTCCGCGCGGCAGAGCGCGTCTGTGTCATCGCTCGCCCAGATCTGCGGGAAATAACATAAGATACCGGGATCAAAACGGTTGCCGCCCGCCGCGCACCCTTCAAACAAAATGTGCGGAAAGCGTTCCGTCAGCTCCTTCATGCAGCGGTAAAGCCCAAGCACATACCGGTGCGCCGTCTCGCCCTGGCGCTCCGCAGGCAGGGCGGCCGAATAATAATCCGTAAACGTGCGGTTCATGTCCCATTTCACATATGAGATGTCCGCCGATGAAAATACGCGGCTCATCTCATTGATAATATAATCCTGCACCTCCGTCCGCGTCAAGTCCAGAATGCGCTGATTGCGCCCTTCGGAATGCGGCTTTCCCGGAATCGCAAGCGTCCAGTCCGGGTGCGCGCGGTAGAGGCGGCTGTTTACATTTACCATTTCCGGCTCCACCCAGACGCCAAGCTCCAAGCCCATCGCCCTGATCTTGCCGCACAGCCCGTCCAGCCCGTTCGGCAGCTTTTTCTCATTGACCGTCCAGTCCCCGAGCGACTGCATTTCATCGTCCCGCGTACCGAACCAGCCGTCGTCCATGACAAACAGCTCAATGCCGACGTCCTTCCCCGCCTTCGCAAGGCGCAGGAGCTTATGCTCATTGATGTCAAAATAGGCCGCTTCCCAGCTGTTTAACAACACCGGGCGGATCTTATGCTTCCATTCGCCGCGCACGATATGCTCCCGCACAAACCGGTGCATATGCGCGCTCATGCCGTTAAACCCGTCCGCGGAATACGTCATGGCGGCTTCCGGGGCCTCAAAGCTCTCCCCCGCGCCCAGCAGCCACGAAAAGGACTGCGGCTGGACGCCCGTCACGATGCGCAGCTTTCCGTAACTGCTGACTTCCGCGGCCTCGTAATGGTTGCCGCTGTAGAGCAGATGAAATCCATAACACTCCCCCGTATCCTGCGTCGTCTGCGGGCGGCTTAACATTACAAACGGATTCGCCCGGTTTGAGGACGTGCCCGTATAAGAGGCGTTCACAAATTTCCCCGCCGTAAGCGGCGTATCCGAGCGCTTCATTTCCCGCGCCCATGCGCCATGAAACGTCGTAAAGCGGTAGTCCGCCGGATCAAGATCGAGCTGCAGGCTCATCAGGCGGCGGATTGTCACCGCGTTTTCGCTTTCATTTATCAGCTTTGCGCTCCTTGCGATCACGTCACAGTCTTCATAGACGTAATAATGCAGTTCCAGCGCAAGCCGGTACTGCTTATCGCGCAGCGTCACGCAAAGATGCCCGACTTCCCCGTTTTCATCATAAGAGCCCGGCAATGTCGCAAACGCTTCCTTGCCTTCGATCAGCTCCGCCTTTTCATACAGGAAATCAGACGTCATGCCGCCGTCTTCATGCGTCAGCTCGATAAAAGGCTCGCGGATGTCCCCTTTTCCATAAGAGGACATCTCCAGCCGCATATCTTCCAGCGAAAACTGCGTCTGCGCCTTATCATAAAGATTGGTGTTTCCGGGCGGAAACGCATGCTGCTCGACAAGCGTTTCCACATCTCTCTCACCGGAAACCGTAATCTTCCTTCCATAATATAAATGCTCTAAATGGCCGCTGTCCGTCACGCGGAACACATAGGACGTGTGCGGCGTGCCAAGAACAAAACATTTCTGGTTTATCTGGATCATGATTTTTTTCTTCTCTCTTTCACGATTTTCGCCAGTTCCAGCACACGGTCTTCCGTAAGCGTATATCTGCTGCGGAAGATCAGTACAGCGGCAAGAAGGCCGATGATCGGAACCACCGTCATGGTCATGCGCAGCGCTACGACCGAAGAGCCGGAAGCCGCCGCGTCCACTGCCGCGGACGTGTCATTGCTCAGGTTGCTGACCGTCAGGCAGGCGGAAGCGATCATCGCCGCTATGCCGGACGCAAGTTTTACAACAAAGGTCTGCATGGAAAAGATCACGCTCTCATCGCGCCGGTTATTTTTCCACTCCCCGTAATCAACGGTGTTCGCAAGGAATACGGTCGTCAATACCGTCAGCATACCAAACGCCGCAAAGATGAAAAAGCCCGGTATCAACAGCACGCCGACGCTCTTTATGCCGGTGCACATCAGGAGAAACAACACGCCGTAGCCCGCGATCGCCATGACAAAGCTGACGTAAAATACCTGCATCGCGCTCAGAAATTTCCGCAGGAGCGGGAAAAACAGCATCATGGAGAGGATCTGAACCGCGCCGCCAAACGTATTAAACAACGTAAACCCGTCCTGCCAGGTCTCCCCGCCGATATCATATTTAAAGAAATAAATGACGAGGTTTGACGTGATATATAACGAGCAGTTTACAAGCACGATCGCCACAACGACCGCCATTGCCTGGTCGTTCTGGATCAGCGCGCGGAACATCTGCCCGACAGACGGGGACTCTACGTCTACCGTCGATTTTTCTTTGATGCACAGACAGGTGACCGCGACAAAGATAATAAACAATACCGCAAGGATCAGCGCAAACAGGCGGAAGCCTTCCCGCTCATTGCCTTTCCCAAGCACATACACGCATTTTACCGTGATGATCGTAATCAGCGCGGAGCCGATGCCTGCGCAGGAACGCGCCAGCGTCGTCAGAGACTCGCGCTCTTTCCCGCCCTCGGTAAACGCGGGGATCATCGACCAGAACGGAATGTCCATCATCGTATACGTAACGCCCCACAAAATATACGTGATGGCGGCATAAGCGACCAGCCCGTTCCCGTCCAGAGAAGGCGGCGCGGAAAACATCACATATAACAGAATGGCATTTAACAGCGTCCCGACAAACAGCCAGGGACGGAAGCGCCCGAACCGCGACCTCGTCTTTGCGACCAGCACACCCATGATCGGATCGTTAAATGCGTCAAACACACGCGCCACCATGAGGATTACGCCCATCGCGATCGCGTTCACGCCGAGAATGTCCTGATAGTAATATAAAATATAGCTGGCGGAGAGCATATACACCATATCTTTGCCGACCGCGCCCAGCCCGTAAGAAGCTTTTTCTTTTACCGACAGATTCATGGCTGCTTCCTCCTTTTTGCGTTCTTCTTATTTTTGTTTTTCTCTTTCTGCTCCATCGCAAGCTCCACCACCCGGTACGCCCCGTTGTAGACGCCTGCGGCTTTGTTCTTTTCAATATTCCTGCACATATCGTTCAGCAGGCCGTCCTCTTTTAAGAACAGGTCGATCATCTGCAGCGTGTGCGGGATATCCGCGCATTCGAGCGTTCCGTCCCCGATCTCCGCCGAGTGGATCGCGCCCCACTGCTCATGTCCGCCGACGCGCTTGATAAACAGCTTCGGCGCCGGATAAAACGCGAGCTCGCTCGGCTTTGTCACAAGCACGTCGCAGCTGCGCATAAGAAGGTTCGTGCAGTAAACCGCTTCAAAAATGTTTTCATGGCAGAAGGCGTGGACGCCCGTCACGTCGCCCTCCAACGCCTCATCCGCAAACTGTACCGTCTTTTCCCACTCATTAAAATGCGTAACCGATACGGATTTTAACGCCGGGATCTCTTTTACCAGCTCGTCCCAGACATTGCGGTAATCGCCGACATTGACATACAGCGCCGCTTTTTTGCCCTGGATCGCCGGAAGCAGATGGCGGATGATCGCCGCAAAAATCTCCTTCTGCGCGCCCGCGCCGCCGATCGTCAAAAGGAACCGCATCGGCTTTCCGTCCGCTTTGCGCTGCATACGTGCCGCGCAGTCCGCCTCGATATTGCTGACGAGTTCATGGTCGATATAATGCCCGGTGTAGGCAAGCGCGTCCTCCGGCATCGGCTTTAACACTTTATCGCCCTGCATCCCGTTTAAAATGCGGTAACCCTGATACGCAAAATGCGTCTGTACCGTATGCAGGCTCCCTTCTGCAAAATGCAGCGCCATCGGCCAGTTGTCCGGAATCGCGTTGACGACATTTTTCATGCCCGCGTGGACCGCCGCCTGCGCCGGCCATACGTGCGTCGCGACGACCGGAATCTCTTTCGGCACATTTCGGTACACCGGAGCCATCAGCTCCGCATTTTTCTGGTCGGCGGCGTTATAGCTGAGTTTGCGGAAGCCCTCGTAATTCATCGGCTCCCATACCAGTTTGTTAAACGCCCTGCTCTTTCCGGAAAGCCGCGAACCCATAGAGTACAGGTCGTTCTGCGCGCTGATGACTTTCGTGCAGGTCGTATGTTTGTAAGAGTTCAAATCCATCCAGTAAGGCGTGTAGCCCATCGAATTTGCCGCAGAAGCAATCGCCATGGAAATGCGGTAATGGCCGAATCCCATGCGGATATTGCCGACGATGATCCCTTTTTCTTCATCGAACGGCTCTCCCGTCTCCGCCGGAACGCCCGTCTTTGCCGCATCCTCTCCCAGACGCACGTCATAAACGCCAAGCAGCTCCCCGATATGTTCATTTTTCCGGATGATCGCAGGGTAGTCCGCTTTGGAGTCGTCTCCGAATCTGCGGATATACTTTCTCTTGGACTGCACCGCTTTTTTGTACGTCGCTGCCGACATTGGATTCCCAAAAATCCGTTTTGATCTGTTTGACATATTTTGTCTCCTCCCTTTACATTATTCATTTTCCTTATGCACCACAATACCATCCACAAGCACGCTTACAACCTCCTGCAGCGCGTCTTTGTATGATATGTCGTTCTGAATCAGCACATCCCTCTGGAAAAACTGTTCCAGCGCCGCCTCCATCATCAGCTTTAAGATCGGGATCTTTACCGGGCGCACCACGCCCTCTGCTATGCCCTGTTCGATCAGGGCGATCGTCGCTTCCCAGCCGCTCTCTAACCGGCGTTCCACTTCTTTGTATATGGCGGGGTACTTCTCGCGCAGGTCGTACAGCTTGTGGAAATCAATGTCATGGTAGCCTTCGGGCATGATCCCCAAAATCATCCGGATTTTCTCTACCGTCGTCCGTCCGCTGTCCTCTTCCAGAACACGCTGCTTGCTCTCTTTGATCGAATCAAACAGATAATCGACCATCGCCAGGAAAATCTCCTCCTTTTCCCGAAAGACTGTATAGATCGTCTTCTTGCTCATGCCAAGCTCGTGCGCCAGGTCGTCCATCGTAAACTTCAGCCCCTTGCGGTTGAAAACGCGTATCGTCCCTTCCAAAATCGTTTCCTTTAACCCCATAAAACCTCCCCTGCCTGTCCCCTCAGGCCGCCATCTGTCGGAAACTGTTTTTCTGTTTTTAGTTTCCATTATTATAACAGTTCCGGGGGCGTTTCGCAAGAAACCATATAGCTAAAAATCGATTTGCGTTTTTGTGAAAAATTGCCAATAAAAGATGCGTCAACTGTTATGAGAACATAAAAATGCCGGAGCCAAAAGGGCGTTTTCCCTTGTTGGCTCCGGCAATCTGTATCATACGACAGCTCCGTTTTACGTCTCAAAATAACTCAGATTTTCATTCACCGCCACAGAAAGCCGCTTTAATTCCAGCGCGGTTCTGGCAAGCGATGCGGTCGCCTCGTTCAGCTCCGTCATAGACGCATTCGTCGCCTCGGTCGTCGCGGCGTTTTCCTCCGCTATGGCGGAAAGGTCTGTCATAAGCTCAACGACCTGCTTCCCGGCCTTTCCGCACACATCCGCCTGCTGCAGCACGAGCTTCATCTCATCTGCGGTGGAGAGAATGCCCTCTTCGACCGTATGGAACTTCGTCTTTGTCTCATCGAGCTTCTCTTTCTGGTCCGCCGTCATGCCGGTCACTTCGTTGATCGACTGCACCGTATGGTGCGACTCTTCGGACAGCGCCAATATGATCTCATCAATGATCTTTGCGGACGTATTCGTCTGCTCGGCAAGCTGCTGGATCTCCCCTGCCACAACCGCAAAGCCCTTGCCCGCTTCTCCCGCCCTCGCCGCTTCAATGCTGGCATTTAAAGAAAGCAGATTGGTCTTATTTGCGATCCCGGCAATTAAGTGAACCACCTCCTGTATCTTTTCCACCGACTCGTCCGTTTTGTAGATCTGCTCGGAAATCTTGCGGAACGCTTCCGTCGTCACGTCGCTCGTCCCGCTCAGTTCCCGGATGATCCTGGTCGCCTCCGCGCCCTTTTCGCCCATCTCCTTTGACGTATGGGACAAAACGTTGACGCTGTCCGTAATCTGCAGCATATTCTCCTGCATACTTGACGCCCGCTGCGTAGAATTGGATATATGCTCCGCCTGGGAACCCGCTCCCTTTGCGATCTCATCGAGCGCGCCGCTGATCGTTTCAGCCGCCCCTTTCGTAAGATTCGCCCGGTTTTCCAGTTCATTGCCGGACTCCGCAAGCGCAGACGCGATTTCCTGCAGCCTGCAGATGCTCCCCGCCAGCTTATCCAAAAACCGGTTCAGGCTGCGCCCGAACTGGGAAAACTCGTCCCGCCCGTCCTCTTTGATCCGGAGCGAAATCCGCCCCTGCGTGATCTCGTCTAACGTGCTCCGAAACAGATTGACGTTTTTTTCAATGCCGACGCTGATCAGGATCGTTGCGGCGATCAATATAACCGCCGCTGCCGCGATCATAAAAATCCCCGCCCTCTTTACCGTCGCCTTTACGTCTGCCATATCCGCCGACGCAGTCGCATGGATAGAACCGCACACTTCTGTAAGCTCCTGGTTCAGCTGCACATTTTCCGTTTTCAACGCCAGAATCCGGTCGTCCTTTTCCTTCATCTGCTTTAAAACATCCCACTTTGCTTCCAGTTTCCCGACAGAATCCCGCGCCAGCTCGTCGCTCGTTGTGTACAGAGGGATATTTTCTTCCATTTCTGTAATTAACGCTTCCATCTCCTCATATTCTTTTGACACGTCTTTTCCTTCCACCACCCGCTTACTGTATTCGCCCATCCTGCGGTCAAGCAGTTCCAGCTTTTCACCAAACGCATACACGCCCGAATACGAGCCGCCGTACTTATACGCAAACCCGCCGTCCGAAGGCGCCATATAGAGCGTATATACGATCTGCGAATAATCCTGGCAGTCATAAGCGTCCACCGGAATCGGCGCCGCAAACTCCTCCCATCTCTGGTTGGCTGCGTCAAAATTACATCCGACGCGGATCGCGGGCTGCCCGCCAAACGTCACAAGCTCACTGTCCACATAGCCGAGCCCGGAACCCGCCACTTCTCCGACGGCCGACAGGTCAATCGGCAGTTCCCCTGCGTCCCCGGTGAGCTTTACGTCCGTTATGTAACAATCGCCCGTATAGGTCAGCGTCCCGCCCAGACGGAACGCAAGCGCGTTCCGCTTTACCGGCTCCGGAAGCGGCCCTTTATAAACCAGCCGGACATATTCTTTCCCGTCAATTGAAACAGGCGCGCCCTCAGTCCCCATTTCACTGTCCACCCAGACAAGTTCCAGCCAGTCGCCTTTATCGATCAGATTCTGAAAACTCTCCGAAAGCGCCTCCCCGGCTTTCAGGTAATCCGCATACATCCCCGCGTCTTCGTGAAAACTGCGCGTCCCGCTGAGTTCGCTGATCTCACGGTAATTTTCCTTCAGTTTTTCGATATAACCGCCCAGCCTGCCGACGTCATTTTTATATGTTTCCCCGGTCTCCGTTCCCAGCAGCGCCGCTTTCGCATTCATTTCCTCCAGATTCTCAAAAATGCCGTCGAGATAGCTCTGCTCCAGATAATATTGGTACTGCGCGTCAAGCGCAAGGTTCTCCACCTGCAAGATATCTACCGCATTAACGGTCGATTCAATCTCATGATTCCTGCCGCTCTTATTGACTGACATATTCCCCAGCGCGCCTATACAGGCCGCGACCAGAATGGAAAATATGCCCATGAGCATGATCTTCCCCTTGATCGTCCGGAATATTCCGGCACTCCTGTTTTTTCTCTCTCCCTTTTTCATACACCGTTCTTCCTTTCATAAATTTTCTCGTGCGCACACCGCATAAACTGCCACTCTTATTTTATAAAAAAACAGCCCCGCAGAATCCCTGCAAATTGCATATCCTGTCCCTGTTTTTTATGGCAATTTATATCGCACGGGAAACATTTATGCCGGAAAACGCCGGATCTTTCCGTGTCCGGCAGCTGTATAAAAAAAGAGCCGCACACTGATTGCCCAGTGTGACAGCCCCTGTATTATCTTATCCTGAATTATTCCGCCGCCGTATCCGTCACCGTGCCTGCCGCGTCAGCCGTTGTATCCGTCACCGTGCCCGCCGCGTCAGCCGACGTATCCGCCGTTGTGTCTGTTTCCTCCTCCTTTATGGTATACAGTTCCTCAAAATTTACCTTTGCCCATTCCTCTTCGTTGATCTCCCACTTGCAGGCGTCCTTATACCCCTGCAGCGTCTCATCATACTTCTCATCCTGACGCTCCGTAATGATCGACTGGCGTTTTGTTTCCGCCGCGTCCTTATCGTCTGTGGAATCCATACGGATCACATAATAGGCGTCGTCCGCCTCTACTGCTTCCGATACTGTCTCGCCATCCTTTAATTTCTCTGCCGCCTCTAAGACTGCCACGTCTAAAGACGTCGAATTCCCGTCCTCACTCAGGTCGTCCTTTCCATAAGAGCATTTCTGAACGGTATATTCATTGCTTTCCGCAAGTTCTTCCAAATCCCCGTCCTTTGCCTGCCTGCAAAATTCGTCCGCCTTTGTCTGCAAGGCAGCATCCGTCACATCATCCGCCACAGATGTGTCGCCGCTGTCATCATCCTCTGCCCGAAACTCCACATAGCTGAACGTCTTCTGCGCGCATTCCTCATCACTGACCTCTGTATCCGCTTCCGCAATGATCTTTTCGCGCATCTTCGCCTGAATTTTATACAGGCGCAGCATCTCCGCCACGTTTTCTCTGGTCGCGCCCATCGTCTTTATCGCGTCCCCGCTGTTGTCCGCCAGGAACTGATCCGCCGCCGCATTGATCTCATCCATTTCCTCATCGGAAAGCGACACATCATAATCCGCCGCGTGCGCATCCAGCAGATAAAATTCCTGCAGACGGTCCATAATTTCATTTTTCACAGAATCCGTCATCGTCGTACCGTCGCCGGCGTCGCTTGTCCACATATTCTCTCCATAATATCCCATCAGATAAGAGTCATACTGAACCGCCTGATACTGGGCCATGAAATTTGCCACTCCCATAGAAATCTCTTTATCGTCCAGCGTAACGGCTGTCGCCCCATCGTCAATTTTGTTTCCGCATCCTGCCGCAGACAGCATTGCCGCAGACAGCAAAACCGCTGCAAATTTTTTGAATCTCATAAGCGCCTCCTAAACATTCCATTTATCTTCATATGCGGCTTTTGCCGAAAGCAGCCACAATTACCGATTTATTATAGTGCAAACTTCGGCAATTCGCAAGTATTTCATAATATTTTCACAAACAGCGGCTTTCCGACGCAAAAGCAGCCGTTGACGAAACGCCCCGGATTCTTTATAATCAAATCTGTAATAAACAATTTTAAAAAAACAAGGAGAACGCATATGCCAGGATTTGCCACCCATTATTTATTCGGCGTACAAATGCTCAAATTTATAAAAGAAGAAACCCACACAGCGTCCGCCCTGACGGAAAGCATCGAGCGGCACAAGACGGTATTCCAGTTCGGGCTGCAGGGCCCCGATTTTTTCTTTTATCATCTGCCCGCGCAATTGCGGAAAAACAAGCCCGGAACGATCGTCCATACGATGCGGAGCGCCGCGTTTCTGAAATGCCTGTTCTGCGGAGACGCCCTGTTTCAGGAAAGCTCCTCGCGGGAAACCGCAAGAGCCTATGCCGCGGGCTTTTTAGGGCACTATATCCTCGATACCCAGATGCACCCTTATGTCTATTACATGAGCGGCTACAAGGATATTTCCCACGAAAAAAACCTCGGCGCGCACATTGCGTTAGAGACCGATATTGACGCCTGCCTGCTGATGCGCTACGCGCGCTGTATGCCGTCTGATTTTCCCGCATACCGCGCCATCGCCTTTGACCGCCAGGCAAGGGACGTCGTCGCGTCTGTGCTTGCTTATGCATTCCAAACCGTATTTCCGGAGCTGCATATGACAAAACGCGGGCTGTCCCATGCGGTTTTGTCCATGCAGAAAATACTGCCGCTCCTGCAGGATCCAAGCGGCTGTAAACGCCCTGCGGCAGAAACTGTGGAACGCCTGCTGTTCCATGAGCTGAGGCTGTCGCCCATTATCCCCTGCGACGATATCAGATACTGTGATGATCCGCTGAACCTTGCGCACAGTCCATGGCATAACCCGTGGGACCCCGCAAAGGCTTCCACAGCATCTGTGCCGGAGCTGATAAAAAAAGCTTCCGGGCGGTACCGGAGAGCTTTTTCAGAATTAGATGTTTTCTGCCATACGGCGGATGCGGACACACGGAACAAACGCTTATCACACCTGTGCGCGTCCCTGCAGAACCTGTCGTACCACAGCGGGCTTCCATTGGATTTGAGTGAGCAGGAGGAAATTCCTTTTCGTTGAGGAATTTCCAACCTCATTCCGGTTTAGAAATCCAGACGGGCAAAGTCAATCTGTAAATCTGCGTAAATGCCTGCCGAAATACAATCATGGAATGTGTATGTTTCCACTTCAAAATGATCTTCTTCCAGGCGGTAGACAAAAATGCGTTCTTTGTAAGGGTCTACAATCCAGTATTCCCGAACGCCTGCGTTTGCGTACAGATTCAGCTGTTATTGATTGCCTTCTTTTCGCTCCAAAAACAGATTGCAAAAACACATCACGACGCCAAACAGGATCCCCGCGATCGGCCAGACGACCCATGTGATCTCCCAGTCCTCCGTCAAAAAACTCCATCCGAGATATATAGCGGTCGCGCTCAGCCAATAGGCCGTCCCGACGTTTTCCTTAATATGGATTTTCCTTTGCTCCTGACGGTTCCGGAGCGCGTAGTCGCCCTCTTTCAAAAGCTTCTGCATACTTGCCCGGCGAACGCCGGCAATGATAAAAAGCGCGGCTCCAATTCCTGCTAAAAGCATTGTGACAGTCAACATGACCACAATGAAAAACTCTTTTTCAGTGAAACTGCCGATGAAAAGCGGGATTGGGGAAAGAACGCACAGGCAGGCGGCTATGATATTGCATTTTACATAGGCGGGCCTGTACGCTTCCTGTTTTTGCTTTACCAGTTCGACCACACCGGACTCCGTTTCAAACGGCTCCCTGCCGATAAACGCAAACGGCGCATTTTTGAAGCCGCAGAAAATAAAGGTCGCCACCGCAGGCGCAACAAGGAGCAGCAGCGTGACCAGCCCGATCCCTGCGGCCAGATTTTCAGACACAGGACTCCCCGGCAATTCTGACGCAGCGCCGAAAAGGAGAAGGGGAATCACTGCGGTGATACACAGAAAAGTGGCTGCGGCAATGCGGTTGGCCGCCCATTTCCGCAACTCCAGAAATTCATTTGCCTGTGCAGGAGAAATCCGTTTCACAGGGACATAGCCTGCGCCATCCGTAAATTCTTCGGCCTCTATCTCATCTTTGAGAAGGTAATCCGTCGTGACGCCAAAGAGCCTGCTGAGCATCAGGATTTTCTCAAGGTCAGGCGTCGTCTGTGCGCCTTCCCATTTGGAAACCGCCTGTCTTGACACCTGCATTCTCTCCGCAAGCTCTTCCTGCGACCAGCCGTTCTTTTTTCTTAAATCCATTATCTTGTCCGCTAAAATCATTTTTCTCTCCTCCGCACGATTTGTCGGCGGCCTTATACGCCATCCGCAGGATAAATTATAGCCTGTTATGCGGTTGCGTACCACCAAACGGCAGCTGAAAATCTGTCAACCGGGAGTTGCGGCAAGCGGATCTGCCACATTATTGCAAGTTGTTTGATCATTCCTCCAATCCATACACACCCGCAAACCATTCACCCTGACCGCCTGCAAATTTCTCTGATAACCAGATATACTCTGGGATATTTCAGACCGGACACTCAAAAAAATCGCGGATCTGGCGCCATATAATCCCCATCAGACGGTTCCTCGCCTCAATACTCGCCCATGCAATATGCGGCGTGATCAGCAGGCGGGAGCTGTCTTTGATGGGCAGCAACGGGTTATCGGCCCTCATCGGCTCTGCGCAAAGCACATCCAGGCCCGCCGCCGCGATCTTCCCTTCCGTCAGCGCATCCGCCAGATCCTGTTCGACAACAATCGGGCCTCGTCCCAGATTCAGGAAAATCGCGCTCTGCTTCATTTTATCAAATGCAGATTTATTTATCAGTCCCTCTGTCTGCGGCGTGAGCGGCGCATGCACCGATATAATGTCCGACTGCGCCAGCAGATCCTCAAAAGAAACGCGTTCAAATTCTTCATTATGATTCTTGCCTGACGTAGAATAATAGACCACGCGGCATCCGAACAGACGCGCAAGCTGCGCCACCCGCCGCCCGATCGCGCCCAGCCCGATCACGCCCCACGTCATGCCATGCAGTTCATGGAACACGCTTGCAAAATGCGTAAACGTCGTATTATTCACATACGTCCCGCTTTTTACGTAATCGTCATAGTACGGCAGCTTTTCCAATAAATAAAACAGCATGGCAAACGTATGCTGCGCGACGGATTCGGTTGAATAGCCCGCCACATTGCGCCATGCGATCCCTCTTTTTTCCAGATATTCCTTATCCAGATTGTTCGTACCGGTCGCCGTCACGCATACCAGCTTCAGGCGAGCCGCCTCCGCAAGCGTATCCGCGTTTACCTGCATTTTATTCAGGATGATCACATCCGCATCGCGCACGCGCTCCCGCATTTCCTCCGATGTGGAAAACCCGTAGATTTCCAGCTGCCCTAACTTTTCAAACACGCTCAGGTCTATATCCGGCCCGATCGTGTCCGCGTCCAAAATCACAATCTTCATTTCTAACCCCTCCCTGACTTTATCCTCATCCGATACACAAAATTTCTCACCTTACGATTTTTGCGCCGCACTTTTTCAACCGATATAACGTCCCCGCGCGTTCCGCGTTCACCAAAAACCCGCACCCGTTTTTCACCTGCCATGCAAAATAGGGCCGCTTCTCATCAGAAAAACGTTCCATGACCGCCATAATTGTCCCGCCATGCACTACAAAAACCGCTTTTTGCGCGCCCTTTTGTTCCAGCTTCTCCATACTGCGCAAAAAACCCCGCACACAGCGCTCCCGAAACTGCGCCGGCGGCTCCGCATTCGGAAAACTGCTGCCGCCGTTTGTTTCCAGAAACCGCTGATATGCAGGATATTCCTTTAATTCCTCATAATTGCAGTATTCAAAATCCCCGAAATCCATCTCGCGAAGATCAGGATCTAAAATTAGTTCCTGTTTTAATATATGCATCTGCGCTTCAAAAACAGCGGCCGTCTGCCTGCACCTTTTCATCGGGCTGACAACAACATACGCCTCTTGCCCCCGCCAGTCCGGATAACCGTTTTTTCCGGGCGCAATGTTTTTTTTCAGCTGCCGGAGCCCTTCCCCGCAGAGCGGCTCGTCCGTACGCCCCACATAGCGCTTTTCCAGATTCCCTGCAGTCGCCCCATGCCTGATAAATAAAATCTCCATATGATTTCCTTCAGGATTCTAAATAATCATGCAGCTTTGGCATCAAAGCTCTCGTCATCTCATACCCCTCATCATAAAGCTTCCGCAGCTTTTCCGGATGCGACTCCGTCCTGCCGATGCCAAACGTATCCTCCGGCGCAATGACAAATACCTCTCCCGCCTGCTCCAGCCGCCGGATACGCTCCATGCAGGCGTTATAATTCTCCGCCCTGCGCTTCAGCGTATCGACAAACTTCGGATAACGCTTATACAAAAAGCCCGCGATACCGATTGAGCTGTCCGTTTTCTTTACATAATCGCGCGTCCGCGTCAGTATAATGATATTTTTATCGCAGCCCGCCGCGACCGCCTGCTCATACGGCACCGAGTCCGCCACGCCGCCGTCCATATAATAATGCTTCCCTATTTTTACCGGACGGAAAAAAATCGGGAGCGCACAGCTTGCGACCAGATAATCATGCATTTCGCGGCTCTTTGGCAGGGGCAGATATTCCGCCTTTCCGGTATGGATATTCGTTACGCAGGCGTAAATCTCCCCCGCAAACGCCGCGATCGCATCATAATCGAACGGCAGCAGCTTTTCCGGCACTTCCTCAAAAGCAAACGCGATATTATAATAGGTCTTTTTATTTTTATCAAACAAATACCGCAGCCCCATATACCGTCTGTCATTCATATAAGTCTCCAGCAGCTCCGCGTTTCGCCCCTTTTGTTTCGCCAGATAAGAAACGCCAAACGCAATCCCCGCCGAAACGCCGATATAGTAATCCGGCATCAGATTTTCTTCCAGAAAAGCATCCTGGACGCCGCAGGAAAAAAACGTCCTGCTCGCGCCGCCTTCAAACGTCATTCCAAGCTTCATGTCATCCTCCCTTTACCCAGACCGTTCCAAAAGAAAAACGCCTTCACGCCTTTGTCACATACAGCTTCACGCCTCTTACCTCCGCCACCTTCGCCATCGCGCCGGCTTCGATCACTTCATCGCCATCTGCGCTCCTTGCCGTCCATTCCTGCCCGTTATATACGGCAGTCCCGCTCCCCGCGCGGTTATCAATCGTTTCCGTCACCTTTACAAGGCTCCCGATGACTTCCTCATAATTCGTCTTTACATTATGCGGCTTTACATATTTCAGCGCGAACGGCCTTGTGCCAAACAGCAGGATAAATGACACAGCAAAAAACAAAATGACCTGCCCGATAAACGGCATCCCGACAAACTCCGCCAGCAGCGCGATCAGCGCCCCGCCAGCAAACCAGATGCCCGTAAGCCCTACGGTAACAATTTCCGCCACGATAAAAATCGCCATCAAAGCCAGCCAGAAAAATACGGGTGTAAATAATTCCTGAAATATCTCCATCATAACCTCCTGAATACTTTATTTTATCCGTTTGGGCAGGCCTTATGCATTTCCCCGCCCCATATTTTCCCTGCGGATAAAATCCAGAAATTCCGCCTGCGGGAGCGGTTTTGAAAAATAATAGCCCTGTATATAGTCAATGCCCATCGCAACAATCGTCTCCATCTGTTCTTTCGTCTCGACGCCTTCCGATACGATCTTCAGCTTCATCTCATGGATCATGCGCATCGCGGCTTCCATGACAAACTTTGCCTTTTTATTTTCAAAATACGCCTGGCTCATGTCGCGGTCAAATTTTACGATGGATACCGGCATATCCACAATATAATTCAGGTTTGACTCCCCGCTGCCAAAATCGTCCAGCGAAAAATGCACGCCAAAATCGATCAATACCTGCATATTTTCCACAAGAATCTGTTTCGTGCGGATCGAAGCCGTTTCCGTAATCTCCAGATTAATGCATGCCGGATTCAGGTCATATTTGCGGATGATATCCATATAAATCCGCGCAAGATCTTTTTTCTCACACTGGCGCACCGAAAGATTGACCTCGATATATTCAATGCCAAGCTCCCAGATTTTCTGCATTTTCATAAAACGGCAGGTTTTCTCAAACACGATCTCGCCGAGTTTTGTGATAAGCCCCGTTTCTTCCGCCACTTCGATAAATCTTCCCGGCGGCACGATATTCCCGTCTTTATCCCGTATCCGCACCAGCGCTTCTGCTGAGACAAATTTACGCTGCTTTGTGGAATAGATCGGCTGATAAAACACTTCCACCCGGTCGTCGTCGATCGCCGCGCGCACCATATCCTCCATTTCCTTCTTTTCGCGCCGCTCCTGCGCCACGAAACGGTCGATCGTGCAGACGGCGTCCCCCTCTGAATGCCTGTGGGATTCATATTTATAAAACTGAAACAGGTAAAAAACCTCTTCCGCGCTGTTTGCGATCGCGCTGTCTGGCAGCAGCATATAAAGCGGCTCCAGCTGAATCGCCCTGTCGCCCGCCGCGTTCCATACGCCCGAAAAACGTTCCTGTATGCGCGGGAGCGCCGCATAAAGCTCTTTTTCATCGGAAAAAATAAGGATCAGTTCCCGCTCTACATTTTTAAAAATCTTTGCGTCAGTGGCATTTTCGAGATACTGCACGATATCTTTCAGCGCAGCATTGACGTCTTCCGTCTCTTCCGCATTGCCCTGATAGTTATCCAGCGAGATCGTTAATATGGAAAATGTTTTCTCGGAACGGTAGCACAGTTTCATATAGTCTAAGAGCGCATGGGAATTAAACGCGCCGGTCTCGCGATCGATCCGGGCTTCCGGATTTTCCAGCTCAAAAAACAGGATGACCATGCCAAGCGCCATGGCAAACCCGACCAGAAGAAGCTCGTTGTTAAAAAACTGCACAACCGCCGCTCCCACCCAGATCAGCATCCACGTAAGGACCGCCCGCTTTCTCCGCGGATTGATCCGCTTTCCGTAGACAGCCATCTGGTACAGCGTACATATGACATAGCCGAGCGCAAATACATAGGTGATCAGGACGCTCGGCCCGTATGTATACGTCCAGTTTCCTTCCACCCGGCAGGCGATTGGAAGCGCATAGATCAGGGCCGCGCCCAGAACGAGAAACGGCAGGCAGCGGCTTATAAAATGCCGGTGCTTTTTCTCGCCATAAATATCCAGAACCGCATAGATCAGCCCCATAAACGTAACCATTGCCAGCGAAACGAGATACGATTTGCATATAAACCACACAAACCACTGCGGAAACCGCTGCCTCCAGACGAGCAGCGCGACCGACAGGATATCAAGGCTGATATTGTATAACGTAACGAGCAGCATTGCAAAAAACACTTTTTCCGAAAACAGCCCGACGGACCTCTGCCGTTTTATCAAATACAGCAGCAACAGCAAAATGGCTGCGCCGCAGGCCTGTACCTGTATGTTCATTTCTCCCCACCCCTTTATCCCCGCAGACAATGCGACGCCGCATATCAGCTGCAGGGTATCTCCGGCTGCGCATATGACGTTTCAATCGTGCAGGTATGACGCTTCTTTTTATCATACGCAATGCCTACCAAAAGCACATTCTTATATTCCTTTACTTTCTGTGCATAATTCTTCTCTTTCATTTGTTTTATTGCCGTCCCACTGTCGCTTCCCATTTTCAGCTCTAATATGATTGCGGGACTGCCCGTCTTTTTAGGGAAAAAAATATAATCGCACTTCCCTTTTCCTGTTTCAAACTCACGCTCTATCCAATAATCTTTTCTGGCATATAAATAAGCAAGCGTAATCACGCAGGATAAAGAATTTTCATCGCTGTATTTCAAACATGGGATCTCTCTGTCATGAATTTCCTCCAAAATGGCTGCTACTTTCTCCTCGTTTCCTTCAATCGTAGCTTCCAGCATCTCCTTTGAACGATCCACGACTTCCTTTACCGCGCCAAAGCTGTCCCTTGTCAGCACACGCTGGAATTTCTCCATTAATTCCCTGTTTGGAATATGCAACCGCCCATCATAATAAGACAAAAACCCATACACGACCATCGCCGACAGAATGGCGTCCCTCGTATCCAGCTGCAGCTGTGACGCGCTGTATCCGTCAAGATCCGCCTCAACCGGAATCCCCGCTATTAGCTTTACAATATCATCCCGCACCTCATCTACATTATGTTCGATGCATTCCGCCACTTCGTTCATCGGTCCCGACTCCGTCCAGTAATTCAGACATACGCCATCATTCAGCGCCATGCTTACAGAGCGCGGATTAAATATATGCGTTCCGCGGCTGGTAAAATATCCATCATACCAGTAAGCAAGCTCCTCATAGCTGACTTTATCCGACCCGCTGCAGAGGCGACGCACTTCATTTTCATTTAAACCAAAGTAATCCTCATAAATATGGTCATTCATAAAATTATACTCACTGAACATATTTAACTCCGAGCCGCTGGAATATTTTGCGATCGGAAGAACGCCTGTCATATACGCCAGTTCTACATATGGCTGATCTTTCAGCAAGCCCTTTAAGAACACAAGAAATTCTTCCCGCTCCGATGCGGCAATAAATTTCCTGTGAAAAATATAATCCCACTCATCTAATATAAAAATATAGGATTCCCCGGCAGCCACGAGCAGGTCACTCAACGTCCGGTAAGAATCCCTGCCCATCCCATATGCGTCTTTTATATCGGCATAAAGCTTTTCTTTTATATAAGAAATATAATCCGCATAAGAACTGCAGTTTTCCGGCATTCTGCTGAAATCAATATATATTACATTATGGCTGTTTAAATGTTCTTCAAACGTATCCTCAACCGCCGCCTGCAGATTTTCAAACAAACTGCGCGCGTCAATCCCCTTTGTATAATACGCCCCAAGCATATTCGCATTGACCGTCTTGCCAAAACGCCTTGGCCTCGTAATACAGATATAGCAGTCATCTGTCCCAATCCGTTCATTCATCGGTCCGATCAACCCGCTTTTATCCACATAAATATGGCTTTTAAGCGCCTTTTGGAAATTGATCATCTGTGTCCGGGTATTCAGGCAATTCATAAAAAACCTCCCTGCGCTGCGCGATGGCGAAACCATTCTGACAATAGTATACGTGAAAAAAGCAAAATCCACAAGCCTGTAAATTTATTATTGTTTTAACTGCATTTCACACAATGCACGAACCCGCTCCACGTATTTCTCCGAATAGTACAAAACCGCTTCATGACAAAAATCAAGCAGATCGTCTTTAGAAAACCATATGTCAAGTTGTTTTTGGTATAACAGCTCCGCCGCCTCTTTTTGTTTTTCAAAAGAGCCGGAAAACGGCTTTGCCGTTGTTCTCCTCAGTAACTCTTCCGGTAAAATATGCATTGGGAAATACACCAGATCTGAAAAAAAAGAATCCCCATTGTCGTAAACAGGCGAAAAACGCAGCCCGCTCTGGCTCTGCAATATCGAAATGTTATTCGTATGACGATCCTGATTCAATATAAACGCATCTACTTCCAATATCTCCGTCAGCTTCCGTCCCGCATTATGCACTCCAATTTCTTCAAGCATATCAACTGTATATTGGATTCTTTCAGAGGGCGTTTCAAACCGATACAATGTTTCTGCCAGATTTATATTCTTATAATTTCTGACTATGCGTTCCAGTGGAATCAAAATCTCACCCGGCTGTTTCATCTCCCTGCACATACAGCCATTGTAAACTTCCCCCATGATCTGAATGTTGATAAAATCATACCGCACAAAATCAACGTTTGATTTTTCAAGAATGCGGCTGGATAACACCTCTGATAACCCCTCATATCCAACGCCGTCCTTCTTATAATAAAAATCCCCAATATGCCATTTATTCTGATTCCCTTTAGATGAAGTTTCAAGCTGTCCCATTTCCGGAATATCGCTGACGTCTATTTTTTGAATCTTCACTTCAATCCGCTTCCTCCATCACTTCTATATAGCAATTGTCATCATCTATACGTCCATGATAAAACAGCATGATCCCCATCGGCGAAGTGTCAGAAATTCCGCGAAGACGCATCTCCATTTTGAAGTTATGCCTTGTCTGAGGAATGCTCCTGTATTTACAAAAATCTTCAAAATCCTGCATGGTAGGGTGTTCATTAACGCCAAAAGCGCGGTCAAGCAAATTATCTGTATGGTTTTTTATTTTTATGGTCTGACTGACAAAATCAATCTCCATCTCCGTCAATAACACACCCTCATCCTTATAATAGTTTATTTTCATGGAACCCCCTCTCATCTTTGAACTAAGGATTGCTCTGTTTTCCGAACTCTAAATCTTCTCTTTTTATTTTACCGCTGTCCCCTGCCGACACAAGCTGGAGCGCCTTTTGGAAATTGGTCATCTGTGCCAACCTCCCTGAGGCCAAATAAATCAGGCTGTGTAACAGTAAAATTCTCCTTAATAATATAAGTATACGTGAAAAAAGCAAAATCCACAAGCCTGTAAATTCAAAAACCTGCCGGAAGTCCACATAAACTTCCGGCAGGCTTTTAAAATTTCAATTTTCTGATATCCGCCAGGACTTCCCCGTAAGGCCTGTCCTTGCCAAACAGCAGCGTCGTCCCCAGCACAAATCCTTTCACTCCCTTCGGGGCAAACTCAATAATGCGCTCTGCGCTGCATGCCCCGTCCCAGTAAATCTCAAAATCCATATCCTCTTTGATGGAAAGCAGCTTCGTGATCTTCTTTCCGACATACGGCAGATACATCTGCCCCGCATTTCCCGGATTTACAGACATTACCAGGACTTTTTTCACAATCCGCAGCATCTCCATCACCGTTTCCACGCTGGTTCCCGGATTGACCGCGATGCCCGGAACCATTCCCGCGTTGATGATCTTCTGCAGCGTCGTGGACGGATGGTACTCCGCCTCCGGGTGGATATAAATGGTGTCTCCCGGGCGGAGATTTTCCAGAAACAGCCCGATCGTATTGTTTGGATGCTCCACCATCAGATGCACGTCCAACGGCTTTTCCGTCGCGCTGGCTATGTAACGCATGTCATTCAGGGACATTGCGTAATTCGGCACATAACGCCCGTCCATGATATCAATATGAAACGAGTCGATGCCGCCCCTCTCTAAATCTTTTATTTCATTTTCCAGATGCGCGTAACCCGCACACATCATGGAAGCCATAAGTTCAAACTGCATTTTATTCTCCTCCAGGCAAACAGATATTTATATTCCCAGCGCTTCCACAATCCTCCTGCAATTATTCCCATCATGATACTTATGCATCTTATCCGCCAGGCTCCTGCGCTTATCCTTCGCGCTGTCTTTTCCTTCCGCAATCTCTTCAAGAAAACCGCAAAACTGGTCAAAAGAATAAATCGGTTCTCCCGGCATCCAGTCCATGACATTTTCAAAAATAAAACCTCTGCTGGAATGATATTCCTCCACATCATCCAGGGTAAATGCAATCGGCCGATCCAGCAGCATATAATCCACCGCCGCAGAGGAATAGTCACTGATCAACGCAGCGGCGCGTCCAAGCAACTGGTTGGTCTGTATATCCAGATCTGCCAGCTGATCGTTGTCAAGCAGGATAATATGGGAAAAATTCCCGCAGTCAATCACTTTTCTGTCCTGAAACGGATGGAGTTTTATGATCAGCGCCATCCGGCGGGCTTTTAACAGCTCATTCAAAAACGAAAGCCTTTCTGCCGTATCTGCCACCGGCAGCCCCGTTTCCGTCCTTTCCCTCTGCTCATTCAGCTGTGTCAGCGACTTTGCCGCCGCCCGGAAAGTCGGAAGCCAAAATACATATCTGCACCCCTCCGGCGCTCCCAGCCGCCGCCACCGCTCCTCCGGCAGATTTTCAAACAGCCAGTCCTGTTTTGCATATCCCGTAACGAGCATCTGGTCTTTTCTCAGTCCATAGATATCCTGATGTATCTTTGAATACACCTCACTGATCACGGTCGTATACTCATAACGTTTTTCACAGCGCACAAAATTAACCCGTGTCTTAAATCCACACCCATGCCACAGCTGCACCCGCACCTGGTCATGCCTGCAATTTCTCGCAAATCCGTATGCGTCCGTCATAAATATGTATTTTGCAAGGCACAGCGCATGATAGTATGCGTCCCGCTCAGCCTGCGCCGGGGAAATCGACCAGTCACAGGACAAAAACGCAACGTTATCAATCCCCTTATATCTGTCATATTCTCCCGGCTCTTTCACGAGCCATACGAGCTGATAGTTTTCATTATACCCCGCCGAAAGCATATATTCAAACAGCGCCCTGGCATTGTCCCCAAAATCCATTCCCTTTACATAAGCCGAAGAGTGAGGGCCGCTCCGGAAAATAATGATATTTTCCAGCGGGGCGCGCTCATATTTACGCCGGTAACACAGTTCCGTCTCTGTTTCATAATTTTCATAATAATAAATCACTTCTGCATTCCGGGCGATATAATCAAGGGAAGATAAATAATCATAAGCCTCCCAATAATAATCACTTGTTATGACAAGAACCGTATTTTCAAAATCAATACGCTCCAGGGCGCCCGCATCCTTTACCTCAACCGCCTTTCCCAAAAGTTCAAAAAGGCCGTGGTTCCTGGCGTTGCTGTCAACAATACAGCTGATCTGGCTCAATATGTCATATTTTCCGCACATTTCCCTTAAATAGCTTTCCGATTTTTCATAACACACGATTTTTTTACCGGAAAGGTTTTTTATATTATACTCACTTAATTTTTCAAACCGCATCTTCATCCGACCCTATTCCAAAAGCCCTTCGGCCTCTAAAAACTTCCAGTAGATTTCTTTTTGTTCAAACCAGAGGACCTTATCCGAGGCCATCCCGTCCTGTATCAGCTGTTTCCTTACCTCTTCCGCCTTACGCTTATTTTTAATCGTTATGACAATATAATCATATTCCGCCTGTAAAAAATCTGCGGGAGGCTTTACCTCCGGCTCCGATTCGGAATGCTTTTCGTATCCATAATCCATACAGCCCGCATACTGCAGATCTGCGCGGCTGCCCAACTGTTTCCGGTACTTCCCGCCAAGCTCCCCGGCTCCGTATAAAAGTATTTTTGCGCCGTGCGGAATCCTGTCCAGCCAGTAAGGATCCACCCACAGCATATTGCGGTTCTCAAATCCAAGCCGCGTATTAATCCCGTGTATCAGCATCTCTGTAATATAAATCTCCGCCTGCCTGCGCATACCAGAAGTAAACTCCGGACGGCCAAACAAAGCAAGGAAATACTGGTACACGCTGTTTACCGCCGCCAGATAGCCGGTATCCCCTTTATGTACCATTGATTTCCCATGAATTATATAATGATAATATGCCTTTTTTAAGAGATAGGCGGACTCACATTCCAGCATATATGTGACCAGGCACACTTTGTCTTCGGAAATCGAAACAGCGTCCGGAATCTGGAGCTGTATTTTCTTTATTAAATCCGCCCGGAATAATTTGCTGCATAATGTAGCGCGCAGCCCCGTTTCCCTTGCGCTCAGGTTATAGATCGTCCGCTCCCTTAAATATGCCATCCGTTTTTTTTCGTACCATCCATCCGGCAACGTGTCGTAATGTTCGGTCACATAGTTCCCTTCAAAAAAATATCCGCTGGTCACCAAATCCACCTGATACCTGTCCGCTTTTTCATATAGCGTTTCATACATATCCGGCTCAATCCAGTCATCGCTGTCGACATATCCAACATAATTTCCGGAAGCCGCACACACACCCGCCTTCCTCGCGGACACAAGGCCGCCGTTCTTTTTATGTATCACCGTTATCCTCTTGTCTTTTTCGGCATACTCATCCAGAATCAACGGGCTCCTGTCCGTAGAACCGTCATCCACGCAGATAATCTCAATATCTTTCAGCGTCTGTCCCGTCACGCTGTCCAAACACTTCCTGAGATATTCCGCCGTATTATATACCGGAATAATAATTGACACTGACGCCATGCTTTTTGCCTCTCTATTCTGCTTCCATTCGGCTTATCACAAACCTGCAGTTTTCAATAAATCCATCCTTCACCCTTTGCTGCCCCGCATCAAACCATGTTGCGGCATACTGATGAATTGAGAAGGAATTTGTTGTTGGGGTTCCAAAACCATACGCATTGACTGGCGCAAAATATTCGGATGACAACGCTATAAAATCGTCCTTAACCTGTATATGCCCGTCTCTTTTCAGGCCATACCGCTCTAAGACCCTCGTCTGATACTCCGGCGAGGCCATCAGGTTCAGTGAGCCATCGCTCCTCTGAAACTCGATCTGTTCGTATTCCTCAAGCATCGCTTCCAGAATACAGTGGTTCCTGTGAGCCCCAAAACCCAGGCCAAGCGCTATATGACTGTTGTCTTCAAAACCGCAGAACATCTCATAACCCAGCAGGCTGTCCAGCGGCTTCAGCAGCTCCACATCCGTATCCAGATAAATTCCGCCATATTCATTCACAATATCCATCCGGGCATAATCCGGTACGAAGCCCCATTTCTTCGCCTCATACGCCTGCCGCATATACCGATTTTTCGTCACGTCATAATTGCTCTCATCCCAGCGGATGATCTCATAATCCGGGCAGCATTTTTTCCAGGCGTCAATGTTCTTCTGAAACCGCTCCGGCATCTCGCCGCCGCCAAACCAGCAGTAATGAATCGTTTTGGGGATCACCGGCGGTTTTGTGTCATCAAACACGACATGATTTACATCCCCAATAAATAACCGCGGGACATAAAATGATGCTTTATCGCATACCGGCATCTGGTCAAGCTGGAGAATGATCTCTTTGGCATATTTCAACGTTGTAAGCAACAGAATACTCTGTCTGACCTCATCGCCTATCTCGTCCATAGACACAACCGGCACATTTATTCCATCAATCACCATCGTTGTCCCATGTTTATGATTATCCACAACATAACGTAATTTTGGTGCAAGACCATATTGTGCGCACAATTCTATAAAAGCCTGTCCGGCGCAAAAACAGATTACCTTTTGGCTTTCCAACTGCTTCAAAAAATCATCTACACAACAATTTATAATTTTTATCATTTCAATAACTACCACATTCCAAATAAAACTTAAAAGCATCTAACATAGAATGGATGACTCGCTCTCTTTCATCCGATTTATTACAAACCTGCAATTTTCAATAAATCCTTCCTTCGTCTTTTGCTGCACCGAATCGTACCATGTTGCAGCGTATTGGTGCATTGAAAAGGAATTAGTTGTAGGCACTCCGAAGCCATACGCATTGACCGGCGCAAAATACTCGGATGGCAAGACTATAAAATCATCCTTAATCTGTATATGGCCATTTCTTTTCAATCCATATCTTTCCAAAACCCTCGTCTGGTACTCCGGTGAAGCAATCAGGTTGAGGGAGCCGTCACTCCTTTTAAATTCCAGCTGTTCATATTCCAAAAGCATCGATTTCAGGATACGATGGTTCTTGTCGGCTCCAAACCCCAAGCCAAAATTTACCAAACTGACACTTTCAAAACCACAGAACATCTCATAACCCAACAGGCTGTCCAACGGCTTCAACAGCTCCACATCCGTATCCAGATAGATCCCGCCATACCGATTCACAATATCAAGCCGCGCATAATCCGGTACAAAGCCCCATCTTTTTGCTTCATACGCCTGCTGCATATACTGATTCTTTGTTATGTCATAATTGCTCTCATCCCAACGGATAATCTCATAATCCGGGCAACATCTTTTCCAGGTATCAATATTCCTCTGAAACTGTTCCGGCATCTCACCTCCGCCAAACCAACAGTAATGGATCATTTTGGGGATCACCGGCGGTTTTGTGCCATCAAGCGCTACATGGTCAACACCCCCTGTAAATATGCTCGGAATATAAAATGACAATCCATCGCACACCGGAATCTGGTCGAGCTGCAGGATCATTTCCTTGGC